>NZ_JACEGA010000001.1:3942500-4105000 GCF_014174405.1 Variimorphobacter saccharofermentans
ATTAATTCACCTGTTCTTAGTCATACCATTTTATTTAATAATTGTAAATGCCTTAGGATAAATAGTATCAATTATCCAAAAGCGAAATATAATCTTCTATTCCACCAGCGCTATGGTTGAAATCTTCTTATCACTTACTAAAAAGTAACGGTTTAAGTGATTCATGGGATAAATGTCCGTAAAATTCTTATCGAAGGTATAACGGAATTTCTCCTTGCCATTTAACTTCAGGATGATAACGCTCTGGTTATCATGCATGATGACCTCATCCCCTGCAAGATAAATCTGATGATAATCAAAGGTGAGCTCTCGCTCCAGTATTCGTTGTCCCTTATTATTATAAAGAAGCAGTCGCTTAGAAGAGGTTCCGCTTTCCTCTAGAACAATTCCTATATGTTCTTTGTCATATAATATGCTCTTTATGGTTCCATCCAGATTTTCCTCATATATCAGGTTCGGAATCTCCGGCATGGAATAGATTAAAAACCCATCTTCCTTAAATACGCACACCGTATCATTATCCAGAAATACGCTCTTCGGGATAATCATATCCTCAAACTCATACCCTCCAACAAAACGGCCTGTATAATTCTGTCCGACTTCGCCAAAATTAAGAAAGGCTACGGTATTGATTATCTCACCCTTCGTAGTCGATAGATAGCTGGTTACCAGTTTTTCTCCATCATCCGATAAGGTAATATCAATGGGAAAGCCTTCCTTACTTACATATGTTTCCTTCTCACCCAATACGGTACCATCCGTATCATATAAGATAATGTAATTAGTATCTCCCTCTTCCATTAATGCCGCAACCACTCCCTGGGAGGCAATCTCTACCTTGAGGATATTATAGAGTGTGGGAATGCTGCTAACAGCACCCTTTTCATTAAAGATATGTATTAATTTGTTGTTCTGATCCGCAATCACTACATATTTACCGCAGGTATCAACGATTGGATTAAGCATCTCATAGGAGCCATTCCAAATAAGGCTTCCATCCTTATCTATCGCCACCGCTCCATCCCTGCTATATCGAATGACGGCATTGCCATAATTTAGATATCCGACTACATTTTCACCTGTATTCTCAATTGATTTAATTTCTTCAAAGCTATGATAATCCTTATTGTTCAGTTTATATAGATAAATGGCACCAACGATTGCAATGATCAGAAGTAATACCAATATAATGAGGTTTCTAATTCTTCTTACCCTTCTCTTCCTTCTGCCATATTCTCTTAAGGATTGTTCATCAATTTCCTTAGCCATATTCCACTCCCGTTTTTTCTTTTAAAGAGATTATACCTCATTTCCATATGTATGGCACTAATTTTTTCAATTATTTAGATTTTTCAAATTCCCATATTAGTCAACTATAACCTTCCTAACACCCTTCTTAATCCTTCATCATTCTATAACTCTCATAAAAAAGGATGCTTTTTGATTAGTAATCCACCAAAGCATCCCATGTTTATTAATATTGATTTCAAGGAACAATTAGCTTCTGACCTACAAATATCAGATCCTGATTTTCTATATTATTAAGCTCCATAATCTTTGTAACCTTTGTGTAGGTATTATATAACTTAAAGCTAATCCCAGCCAAGGTATCTCCTTCTTTTACAACATAATATTTCACTTCGGGCTGTACCTCCACAGTTGTCTCTGTATCTTCCTGCGTATTTGAGGTTTCCTCCTGGTTCTTCCTGGGTTGCTCCTTTACCGGTTCCTGTGTTGGCTTCTTAGACTCTTCTTCGGCTGGAGCTACCTCATCCGTATCCTCTGCTAAATCTTCTTCCGAGATACGTTCCTCCTCTTCCGGTTGTTCGAAATCCTGCCCTTCCTGCATCGGCTCCACTTTACCGGGCATAATATCTACCTGAAGTCCCTCTTCCTCCTTACCAGCATCATTCATCTTATTGGATGTGACACTTGATGTATCCTGTTCCATAGAATCCGTGATATCCTTACTTGACACCATGTTCTGAGTAAGATAGTTTAAAGTATCCTGCATGTTTTTCATTTGGTCATAATTACTCAGCATCGCAGCACCGACCACCAACACAATGACTGCAAGCAAAGTACCGGCAGCATACATCAGACGATTGATGCTCTTTGTATCCTCCTGTACCGGCTTTTTATTCTGTATCTTAGTTCTTATTTCCTTTGAAACACGATCATCATACTCTGCTTCTGCACTTTGAGCATTTTTATGATCGATCATGTAGGTCTGCATTTCATCATTTTTTTCATAATAAACATAAAAACCATCCTGTTTACATAGACGATTGTTCTCAAAGCTTAGAAAGGCTTCTTCCTTTTCCATGTTGTCATAAGTAAGTAAGGTTTTGTCCTGACCAGCAAAGTTATCAATATGGGCTTTCAGGATCTTATCTTTGTCCTCTAAAAGATATCCGGGGCCGCCAAGGAACCAGCCAACAATCTCCATGTCAACAAAATACTTCTTAATGGTTTCATATATTTTTGTCCATGTATCGTTAGTAAATACGATGTCATTGACAGAGTCTACTTCACTAACCTCCAATGCGCCCGATATAAAGATGTTTCTGCAATTATCTATCTTAATACTCTGTCCAACGAGTACTGCGACTTTACATTTTGAAAAATCGCCTCCCACCAGCTGCTTTATGTAGGTTATAACATAATCTTCCACGTAAATCTTCTTTGTTGCATTGCTTTTCCCTATTTGCCTGACGTTTTTCGGCATACGAAAGGCTGCTTGTCCCCGTTTTGCCCGATTGTCCTCTAAATTATCGTTACTATATACCGTCTCTATCACGTAATCCACTCCTATCCTAAACGGACTGATATTATTCCTCTAAATGGTTATCCCACTTTGGACATCTCCAATCATACCATAGCATGAACAGGCTTTTTGTCATAATTGGATACCGTATGATTAAAAGTTATCAGCAGGTTTCTACGCAATATCCGTTTTTCTCGGTAAAATTTAATCTTAACCACTGCAAAATAGAGTGATTTCCTCGAAAAAGCAGTTATTTTATTCATGTTAGCCCAATTTTCTTAGAATTTTCATGTCTAATATTTTATATTTTGGAAATACTTAACCTAAGAATTTATCGGATGTGCAGGGATCTCGTTTTCTCTCACAAAGATTGAACTTAAATCAATAAGAAGGCTTAAATGAAAGGCATGGTTAATCTATGAGTATTTTTTTAAAAAGCAAAAACAGAATCTATTATTTTAATTCAGCGGAAAAAAATGCCGCTTTTGAACTCGGGAGCTCCTTATCCGAGCTTTTACGCGAGCATGTTCTTTTAAATAAAACAATTATATTTCTTTGCATAGGATCGGATCGGGCTACCGGAGATTGTCTTGGACCGATCATCGGTTATAAGCTGTCTAAATATCAAAGGTATCAGAACTTTTATGTATATGGCACCTTAGAGGAACCGGTACATGCTAAGAATCTAAAAGACACCATCGCGATGATCTATCAGACTCACGATGATGCCTTTATTATTGCCATTGATGCCTCATTAGGAAAATCCAGTCATATTGGTTATATTACATTAGGAGAGGGTTCTCTGAAGCCCGGTGCCGGTGTAGATAAGGACCTGCCGGCAGTCGGTGATATCTTTATCACCGGTATCGTGAACTTCTCCGGTATGCTTGATAACATGCTTCTTCAGACAACACGCCTGAATGTGGTAATGTCCATGGCAGATCAAATCTGTCTTGCCATCAAGCTAAGCATAAACAAGCTACGGGATGTATCTCTACAATAGCTACGTATCACTCCTCATTTGTCTGAATACAGTAATGGCCTCCGATATACTGGTTGCATTTCCGGCCTGAATAATGTTAATCAAAGCATCCAGGCGATCCGGTAACATAAGGTCTTTACCGATAAAAGGCTCATATTCACTGGCCGTTTTAATGGTTAAGGCCTTAATTTTATTCTCAGAATTAATCAGCTCCGATTTTACTCTGTCGAACTCAACCTTTAGACCATTTAGCTTCTCCTCATATATACCGTTCACTTCGTCCGCGATAATCTTATTGGTTGTATTATCAAAGGTATATAGAGCTTCTTTTTTCTGTGCTTCAATTTCACTGATTTCTTGCTTTGCCTTGGCAATCTCCTCATCAAAGTTCTGCAATCCGTAGGTGCTTTCATCCTTGTCCTTCTTAATATTTCTCTTTATGGCGGCGATAACCTTCTTGTTCTTTCTGATCTTACCGCGTATTACCCTTATCTGAAGAAGCTCCTCACGATGCCTCTCCTTCGTAAGGTTCCCTAGCAATATATAAATTCCACCAAACAGTATCACTGTAATAATATATATTATAATTAGATAAATACTCTTTTCTTCCGGTAGAAGGAAGAAATATATGCCACAGGGGATAATCAGTAATACGAATAGCAGTGTACTGAGAATAACTAGAAAATCAGTAAAACAGCCAGGGAAATATAATGCATAATACAACTTCGTATTACACAGGGACGGAATATGCTTTTGCTTTATTAATGTCTTGGCATCCAAACGAAGGCTCTGCTTATCGGCCCTGAGGGATGACGTCTCATCCTTAATCCGTTCTGAAACCTTTGCATTTTTACTCTTATCTCGACGGTCCTGGATTTTCTTAACACGGGACTGAATTTTGTCAATCTGCTTATCAAAAGCCGATTCAATTTCTTGTCGGCGCTTCTTAATCGTTGATTGTACTTCCTCTGCGATATCCTTTTCCAAACCCTGAATACTTTTTTCCAGCTGTTTCTCTTCTCCGTTCAGCATATTACTCTCGGATTGGCATCTTTCCAGTTCTAATAGGTTCTCCTTAATTTCTCTTAATGTATCCACACCACCGGATAACAAGCTTGTACCATCCATCCTTCATCCTCCCCGTGCATCAGTTGTTAATCGAATCGTTAGTAATACTATTATTTATAATATAACTGTATATCATATTTTATTAATTAATATGAATTAATTTTACTCCCTTTATACTATAGATTCAAGTATGTCTCTCTGAAGTACTGCTGATTCTGTTACATTTTCACTTGAATTATAATCCGATAGGACTTGAAATCAAAATAGGGCTGTGCATAATGAAAATGCAGGGATATGACTTACCATAATGCACTGTCGGAAGAACGCATTGCTGTATTTCGTATGAATCAGGCGAACTTAAATATTCTCATGCGAATATTTAGATTCGCATGAGAATATTAAGATTCGCATGAGACATACGAAATCAAGTAATGTGTACTTCCGTCTGTGTGTGAGGTAAGTCATATCCCTGCAAAGACATTATGCAACAGCCCACTCTATTTCACTGAATGATGAGCTTATTTATTAAATAATTCTGCTTCATTCTTTCTCTTCTTCCAGGTTACCCATAGAGGTCCGGCAATACAGATGGTTGAGTAACAACCGCTAATGGAACCTACTGCCATAGGAAGCGCAAAGGCCTGAATGGAATCAATGCTATTAATATTAGCAATGATGTATACAAGGCTTACACTGATTAATACGGCCACATTGGTATTAATGGAACGCATCATGGATTGGGTTATTGAAAGGTCCGTTATTTCTTCAACAGAATAATCAGCGAAGGTTTTACTATTTTCTCTGATACGGTCATAGATTACGATGGTATCATTAATGGAGTAACCAATAATACTCAGCGCCACCGCAACAAAGGAGTCTCCGATGGGGATCTGGAAAATAACACAGGTAAAGAACACCACCATAACGTCATGTAACAGCGCTACAATCGCCATTACACCGGCTGAAAGTCCGCCCATCATCTTAAATCGAATCCATACATATACCAGTACCAAAGCAGTGGAAAGTAAGATGGCAATCAAACCATTCCGTAAGAATTTCTGTCCAAAGAAGGCTTCAACCATGGCTGATTCCGATAACTCCAGCTGTGCTTCTGGAAACTTTTCCTTTAAGGTAGCATCAAAAACCTTTTGTTCCTTAGCATCAATACCGTAATTTCCAGCTATATTGAAGATCAGCCTATTGGCTCCGGTAGCAAGATCCGAGGTAATCTGAGTTGAAACCGGGCGATTTAATAATTCCGTAGCAACATCGGCCGCTTCATCCGCATTGATTTCACCCTGATAGTTATACTTCAGGATCGCACCGCCCTTAAACTGAATGTCCAGTTGCACTCCATTGATAAATACGAAAATAGTACCGATTACCATAATACTGATCGAAATACAGAAGAATATCCAGCGTTTCTTATAAAATCCTATTATTTTGTCCTGATTCATAATGACACCCTCCTAGACAAGCAGGTATAAAGTGCTGGCTTCCGTAAGAATTTATATGAGCTCAGTGACTTGATCATAAGTCTGGAGGCAGTTACACCCGCAATAAAGTTGAATACAATACCAATAAATAAGGAATAAGCAAAGGAAGCCAACGCACCGGAACCAAAAATCATCAGGATAAACGCAACAATTAACACGGTAATATTGCCGTCAAATACTGACGAAAATGCATTTTGGAAACCAGCAGCAATAGCAGATTCTACGCTTTTTCCGGCCTTGATTTCTTCACTAATTCGTTCTGAAATAATAACATTAGCATCAACGCCCATACCCATGGACAAGATAATTCCGGCAATACCGGTAAGTGTCAGTGACATCTGAGGTATGGACAAGGATAATATTTGTCCTGCCATCTGAATTGTAAGCGAAATACAAGCCACAAAGCCCGGAAGGCGATAATACCCAATTAACAGAACACAGATTATACAATATGCAATGAGACCTGCCTGAAGCATAACACCCAGAGCACCGGAGCCTAAGGATGGGCTTATTGTCGAATAATTCTTCGTCACCATGGAAAATGGCAATGCACCGGAATTAATCTTATCGGCTAATTTACGTGCCTCATCATAGCTCTTCATATTCGTAATCATGGCGGAACCGGATGAAATATGCTGTTCCACTGTAGCAGTCTGAATTTCAGTTTCATCCATATAAATGCTTATGTTTTGTCCAATCAGCTTCTTCGTTGCATCACTGAATAATTTGGATCCTTCTTCATTAAACTCTAAGCTTACAATAAATCCTCCGGTACTTGGATTCTGACCCGGAGACGCTTTCTTTACCTGGTTTCCTACCAGAATTGTTGATCCATCCGGTCCAACAAATCGAAGCTGAGCGGTCTCTCCAAGCTCTGCGATAGCCGCTTCCGGATTAAACTCTTTTTCATCCGCTTTCCACGGGAAGCGTACAATTACATATCCATTCTCTTTATCAATCGTCACATCACGATCCATGATGTTCTTATTATCAAGACGTAACTCGATAATAGCACGTGCTGCCTCTAATTCATCACCGGTAGGCTTACGTCCTAAATCAACCGGCTGATATACCGCATCCACACCACCTCTGATATCCATACCATAACGCATATCAGGTGCTCCAAGAATCTTTGAATCACCAAGATTCAGTCCGAAGGCCGCAGTGTATACCATTAATAAAGCAACTATAACAACAAGAAAAAATACTGGCTTTCTTTTATTCATCTTTATTATCCTTTCATAGTTTATTGTTATGTCAAAAGCCTGGCTTTGGCGGAGCATGTCCACCACTTAATATGGCTATTTCCGAAATACTCTGCTCATACCTTCGATAGAGTAGCTCAGAGCATAGAAGCAATACTCCCAAGGCAGCTATGATAAGGCATAAATCTTCTATTATCAGCCCCATCGGTCGCTTAGAATTCAGCAAATAATCATTGATTATCTGACGTTTTTCTACCTCGTTCCGTATAGCATTTTTTAAATACTCCTTCATTATTCTGGATATGTCCTTCGATATCGGAAGTGCAACACCGTCAGCGTTAATCTCCGAATTCAGAACCTCTCCATGCTTCTCTGTATATACAAGGGGTACAATAAACATATAAAGAATCAGGAAAAGACTCATACATACATTACCTGCTTTATGAGATCTCTTATTCTGTTTCCTTTTCAGCACGTTCTTTCACCCCTTTATCATCCATCTATATAGGAATAGCTATCTTTGCTATTCATTAAAAGACTCGCGGTTTCTCGCGAGACAATTCATACTACACTAAAATAACACAAATAAAGCTATTTGTATATAAGTAAATTTCTTTCCAAGCTTATATGTTACCGTTCTGCCTCAGTGAGAAGCAAATAGGTGACAAGCTCCAATATACCGGAAAAATTCATGAATAATATGATTATTGAACCTATGCAATAATAAGAGTGAACCAGAAATAAGAATAATCCAAATATAGAACACCTGAAAATACTATATGATTCACTACTACTTCTTCTTTACATAAAACTTGCAGCAAGGGTCTCCCTGTAGGATGGATTGCAGTAATTCCACCTCCACATTATCTTTCCCAAAGATATTCTCCCAGTTGTACAATAAGCTTTGTCTGGAGCATTCACATAAATGAGGTGATTTTACAAAATCCTGTTGAACCAGATCACAGGCACAGTATTTGTATGTAATCAAATAAGAATCGCCATCCTTTTTTTCAATTGTCAATTCCGGAAATGCGCTTCTTAACAACTCCAGGAACTCTTCCTCATTTTTCGCATTGCTCTTAGCATATAAATAAATTTCTTTTGTATAAGATTCAGCACATGCTTTACCACACTCTTTGAATATTCTACTCTTACTTTCTTCATCCAATGTCATAACTGCATTCTCAAAACCTTGAAACCAATACTTTAAAAATTTATCCATGTCTCCTCCTACAACGGTTATCTTTCGATTATATAAAGAATACTGATTATATCCTAATGTAATAATAATACAATATTTGATAACAGATTGCGAAGAGTAATAATACCTATATTGGTCTATTTTGCAGCTACATTGGTCACTTTATTCTGATATTATCCGATATCCATCCCTGGACAATGCTTCCACTGCTTTAGTCACATCCTGATCCTTGATCAATATATAATCCGTATCGTAGGTTGAAATTGCAAATATGCTTATGCTTTGCTGCGCTAAAACCGTACTGACTGATGACAATATCCCAATCAATGAAAAATCCAGTGGTCCGACAATCTGAAGAGTTCTCCAGTTGCCTTCGCATTGGATATCACTCGGAACGCTCTCCTGTGTACATACAATAGAGAGCTCCTCTTTAGTCTTTGTAATAGAATAAAAATTCCTGGTATCAATCCAGCTGGGTACACTTTCCTCCGGCTTAAGACGGCACACCGCAAAGCTGTTATTCAATAGTCTTAGCGTTAGATTTTTTTCTGACATGGCTTCTCCTTTATTACATCTATTTATTACATCTGTTTTCTTACGATCCTATATTCATCCTGTAATTGATAATGTGGGCAGTGATCCATCGTATTACTTAGAAAGCGACTCATCTCATCCTCATCTAAATAGACCTGACACACATAGCAATCATATTCCTCATCATACATATAGTTCATGCAATTATCACAGCTGTTTCCTGCCATTTCAATCCTCCTGACCTACAACTATCAGTATCATTCTTCTATTCTGAATACGTCATATATTTTAGCATTGATGTCCTTGGAATACAACCGACTATTTCACCCTTCCGGCCATGGGATGATCTTCATGAAACTCAACCAGATCCCATAGGTTGCCATATAGATCCTCGAATACAGCCACCGTCCCATAGTCCTGCTCCTTTGGCTCTCTGATGAAGTGAATACCCCGCTCTTTCATCTCCTGATAATCCCTCCAAAAATCATCGGTTCCCAGAAACAGAAAAACCCTTCCTCCTGCCTGATTTCCGATGAATGGAGTTTGCTCCGGCTTTGACGCTCTTGCCAGAAGAATTGTGGTTCCATTGGATCCTGGTGGCGATACTACTACCCATCGTTTATCCTGTTCTGGCTGATAGGTATCTTCCACTAAGGTAAAATGCAGCTTCTTTGTATAAAACTCGATTGCTTCATCGTAATCACGAACTACCAGAGCAATATGAACAACTGACTGTATCATATTTATCCCTCCCTGACTTTTTTATATCCATCTTAATTGGCATGTTGTCACATTACATCATTCCTATTAAATAACTTAATTGGATTTTGAATCAGTCATCATCCTCATAATTCTTCGAAAACTCCTTCTCATGCTTTTTGAAAAAGTCATAGTAGGTACGTACATTCTCCAGCTCCGTCCAACGCCTCATCATAACCGGATTCTCATCCAGGTTATAAATTCGTGCTCCTTTCATAGCAAGCAGGAATGGTGAATGGGTGGATATAATGAATTGACAACCAAAAAATCGCGCCGAATCCTCAATAAAAGACATTAATTCCATTTGACGCTTTGGCGAAAGGCTGTTTTCCGGCTCATCTAATAGGTAAAGTCCATTCTCGCCGATTTTTTCTGTGAAATACAGAAACGCACTTTCGCCATTGGAATACTCACGAACATTGTCAATCAATTCGCCTCTGACAAAGCGAGATTGCGTCTTTCTTCTGGCGTTATTCACCTTCTTAAGCTGTTCATAATCCGCCATGGATTGCATCTGAAACTGAGAATACTTTGCATCCAGATATTCCTCAAACAGCTCTTCACGCTTCAAATCAATTCCCTCATTGAGATTGCGAATATTCAGCATATAGTCAAATACATCATCGCTGGTAATAATTCGGCTGTTATCCGGAATATCCTCTTCTATATTCATACTACATAGCTTTACATAGTCCGGAAAGAAATTCGATTTATTAAATATAGAATCCCTTTTTACACCTATCTTCTCTGCTATTACATTCAAAGCTGTCGTTTTCCCCGAGCCATTTCCTCCATATAATATGGTAATCGGTGCAAAATCCAGCCGATCCAGGTCATGATTAGAAAGTATCTTAAAGGGGTAAAACGAATCATAGCAGGTTCTTTGAATACTCAGGAAAAAGCTAAATTCTGTATCCGCATTTGGAAATGTAAAGCTACTTAAATAAACCATATTCTACTCCTATTATAACTGTAATTGATCTATAGGGCTCCTGAAGACAGCATATTCTTAAGCTGATTAAAATCGTCGACCACATTACCTTCATAGGATACATGTCTGCTATTGAGCATAACCGCATTCATTCCGATTTTGCTTGCAGCATATAAAAATCTCTCTCTGTCATCTACATAGAGACATTCCTCTGCCTTGCATCCTAGTTGCTCTATTGTAAGCCGAAAGATACGCTCATCGGGCTTTTTTATTTTCAAATCCCCGCTTATACTAATCACATCAAAGTATTGATTAATGTCGAATTTCTCTCGAAGATACTTACTCCATTGGCTGGAGTCATTTGATATAATAGCCAGCTTATAGTGATCCCTTACAGACGTTATAAAATCAAGGAAGCCATCATTTAACTCTAACGTGTCTAAATATTCTTTTTCAATTTTCTCTATATCTCCTTGAAAGCCAAGTCTTTCCCATACCTCCAACGAGGTTATTTCTCCCACATCCGCTTTGAACCAATGGGTGTATATATCATCAATCGTTAAGTTGGGAAATGTCTGCTGAACATGCGGAGCAAAATCATCGCCTGTTTGCTTTATTATTACACCATACATATCTAATACAATTGCCTTCATGAATAAAATTCCTTTTTTATTAATTATGGTTAATGTTTTTCATATTCGTATCGAACCTATCATTTCTCGTTAAGAAAGCTCACCACATCTAGGGGACTTTCCATCTGGATGAAGTCATGCATTCGCTTTGCAGGTTGTCTTGTTCCATCTCGTAAATACCATACTGCCTGAAGTGCTTTCATTCCAAGCTTTCTGGCAGTCTCTAACTCGTAGCTGCCTCCGTCACCAACATATACACATTCCTCTGTCTTAACGGAAAGGTTATCCACACATCTTCGGAAGATATTCTCATCCGGTTTTTGAATTCCCTGTTCATAGGATAGATACACCGCATCAAAATATGGAAATAGTACACTATTACGTATGACTTTGGCCTCTTCCGAAAAGCAGTTACTGATTAGTCCGATCAATATCCCTCTTTGCTTCAATGCGGAAAGCATCGGGATGATATCTGGATGTAGATGTCTAAAGCATTCTTCCTTCGTAGCAATACGCTTTTCTACTATTTTCTTTAAAACCTTCTCCGAGTAACAGTGATTCTCTCGGAGAATCATTTCCACCACATCCTCAAAGGTTACTCTCCCAATGGTACGATTATATTCCGTCGGACGCCAAAGTATCTGAAATCTGTCCTCCGGTATCCCTGCATCCTTCGCCATATGAACTCCAAAGTATTGAGGACTGTTATAGTGCGTAATTAAGGTTTCAAACATGTCGAAAATTACTGCTCGTATCATTTGCATTCCTTTCATTCCCTTATATTATCTTAAATTTGCAGTAGCTTCTTCCATTATAAACCATGTACTGATTACTTACAAAACGTTTCTTGTAAACCGAATAATATTTCAAGGGTACCCAATTATGTATAAGTATTTAATCCGGTTTGCCTTATTACTTCCAACTCTTCAATTGAAAGCACCTTATTTACGTATAACTTCATATATTCTTCCGACACTGAACTATCAAAGATAAGCAAATCATCCGTATTCACTGTCACAGGTATTCCATTTTCAAACAATTCTTTTATTGGATGATCATAATAAGAAGTTGCTCTCTTTAACATAATATTACTGGTAGGGCAAATATTGAGCTGTATTTTATGTTTACTTAACCATCTCATTACTTCCTTCGATTTTACAGCCGCAATCCCATGATGGACTTCTGAAAGCTCTAGTAATTCAACAGCTTCCATAACATCATCTGCCGTACCAAATTCTCCGATATGAGCTTTTAATTTAACACCATAACTTTGAGCTTTCCTGTAGATTTTCTGAAAATTCTTAATTGGCTGAGCAAGCTCATTTCCACATATATCTATTGATTTAAACCAATTTCTGCTTAATATCTCATTAAGTCTATCAAAAACTCCGTTCACGTCGTCTTCACGTGAAAGAGACAATTCAGGATAATATTTTGTTTCAGGTGCAAAGGTTTTATTGTAATAATTTAATGTGCTGATGAACTTGTCAATACCGCCCAAATTATCAATTACACTAATACTGAAGCTCAAAGCCAAAACGACAATATTATCTTCCTTCGCTTGTGCAAACGCTGTTTCGACTCTTTTTAAGTATCCCCCTATGCCATTATCATGAACTTTGATATTTGAATCAAACCAGTTCTGCATGTCATTCAAATCTTCAAAAGGTTGTTCTGAAGCTTTTATAGAGGTATTGGCCCATTCAGCAAAGTATTTTATCCGTCCACCTTTTCCACCATGTGTATGTATATCGCTTTTAGGAACAAGCATTAATTCGCTTATGGAATTTTCTCTTAATGCAGTTTCAAAAGTTGCCATACTTCATATACTCCTTATCACATTGATATAGTAATGCCTTCTCCCAAAACTCTTCTGGGATATCAGGCCATACACATTTTCCGGTTTCTTCTCTACACAATGCCATAGCTCTTGATAGCACTGTTCCATGGGATGTATTCCCGCCACGCAAGATATATTCTGATATCTTACTCCAATAGGGTGCAAGTACATTGTTTTATGATTCTCCATTCCACTCCGAATAGAATTCTTCGATATAATTTTGCATAAAAACATGATTTTTCTGCGATTTGCTTTGCAGTATCTGTATTCATCAAATCCATATCGCCATATAGACCCTTTATTTTCAATTATACAACTATCATTTTATGTTCTTTAAATATTACATTTTTTAGTTCGTATTTATCTGCTAGTTTTCGTGCAACTTCATTGTCTGCCGCTAAATCCTTTGCTTCGTGTGAATCCGAACCGATTGTAATATAGTTTCCACCACAGTCCTTGTATATTTCAAGAAGCTCATTGTCTGGCATCGTAGTCGATAATCCTTTCCTTAGGGATGAACATGCAAATCTGTAATCATATCCTCACACCATCCCATTATAATTCGTAAGCGTCAAATCGCTCGCCTAGGCTAAATATATTTTTTATGACATACTTTAAAAAATGCAAAAAACTAATAGTTTTTTAAAGGAGGTCATTTACCATGGATCAAATAACTCACACTATGCGCTACTCCAGGTGGAAGGATATCATCCTGCAATGCCAAAATAGACCGGCCGGGATGAGTATAAAACAATGGATGGATGAGAATCAAATTAGTGAAAAATCGTATTACTATTGGCAACGCAAATTCCGAAAGGAAACTTTCGATCAAATGAATTGTTCTTTGATTTTGCCTTCTGTACAGGAAACATCAAAAGTCTCATTTGCCGAGATTCGCATTCCGGAACCGAAAAAATCAGTTTCTGATATCATTCCTGAAACAATCAAACCAACTGCCGTGATAAAACGGCAACAATGACGATTGCGTTATCTAATGATATAGCTGACGACCTGCTGTCGAGGATTCTCCGGGAGGTGTCACGTGCTTGAGGATGCTGCTGGAATACGTCGTGTAGTACTTGCCTGTGGAACTGTAGATCTGAGAAAAAGCATCGACGGACTCTCGATGATTATCGGCGGTAAATATAATCAAAACCCATTTGAAAAGGGAACCTTGTTCCTCTTTTGTGGCAGAAGATCCGATCGTATGAAAGGATTGCTCTGGATGGGAAATGGATTCTTACTTTTATACAAAAGATTTGAAGATGGTACCCTATCCTGGCCTCGTACAACGGAAGAAGCCGCTGAACTTACAGAAGACCAGTTTAATTATCTGATGCTTGGTTTGAATCCGTTAGATCCAAAGATAAAGGATGTAACCCCAACAAAAATCTACTAATGTTTGTGCAAAACAGAGAAAATAATTGTCTGTTTTTGAACATAAAAGTCGGCTGAAATGACAGATTTATCAGCCATTCAGAAGCCTCTCAGAATCTACATATGGCTTTTTTACAAGCTTTTTGAACCTTGAAAACTCTATATTTCCATCGCTTCAGATAGTGAATGACAAGCTCTGGTTTGGTGGCAAAATGACGATGACTGAAAGTCGTGAAATTGGCTATTTATCAGCATTTCTGTTATAATGAATACAATACAGAAAGGCGAAAAATATGTGTAAAAAATTCTCTCCAGATGAACTGAATACAATGGATACCGAATCTAAGGACGATATCATCTACCAGATGCAGGATCGTCTGGACAAGCTTGAGCAGGATTATGAGAACCTTATGGAACAGGTCCGTCTTGCAAATCAGCAGCGCTTCGGTCGTCAATCCGAGAAACTAGAAGCAATCGCAGGCCAGATATCCTTCTTTAATGAAGCTGAGGCTTGCTGCGATGAAAGTGCACCGGAGCCAACGATTGAAGAGGCCATTATTGATGCTGAAAAGAAACCTCGTAAAAGCAAGCTAAAAGGGCAACGTGAAGAAGATTTAAAGGACTTCCCACAGGAGGTAATCCCTCATGATGTAGCAGAGGAAAAACTCCTCGATACCTTTGGTAAAGGTAACTGGAGAAACATGCCGGATGAAATATTCTGGCAATTACGTTTTGAACCTGCCAAATGGATTGCTGAAAAGCATATAATCAAGGTATATGTCGGAACAGATGGGATGCATCAGGATGAGTTTCTTCGCGGAGATCATCCGAATACTTTGTTCCGGGGAAGTATTGCAACGCCTTCATTAGAGGCAGCAATCATCAACGCCAAGTATGTAAATGGCAATCCGTTGGATCGGATTGCGCGTGATTTCCAGACAAACGGATTGAATCTGTCAAAACAGACAATGTCCAACTGGACGGTTGCCGCTGCTGAAAAATATTTTGTACCAGTTTATGAACTAATGAAAACAACTTCTTTAAAGGCACGTGTGAATCAGTGTGATGAGACTACTGTTGAAGGTAAGCGTCAAATCATACGCCTGACGATAAATTTAACGCCACCTTTTATCAGTGGCGTGGTTTCCTGCATTCGTCCGGAAGACTCTCTGACCATGGCATCAAGTAATCCAGATCTGTAGGATCTATATTTCCTTGTTCATCACAGAGCTTTGGCAGCTCAGTGAGGATATATTTAAAGTAGTAATAAGGACGCAGGTTATTAAGCTTTGCCGTCTCTGATATACTGTAAACCATTGCACTGGCACCGGCTCCTCTGGCTGTGTTGTGAAACATCCAGTTTTTCTTACCTAGACAGAAGGTCCGAATAGCTCTCTCTGAGGCCGAGTTATCTATCGGTACATCACCATCTGTCAGGAATACTTTTAGATATTTTTCCTGATTAAGGCAGAACTGCAAGCCCCGGCCGGTCTTGCTCTGGGGCGGAACAGCACAATCAGCCACCTGCTGTTTTACCCACGTAAAGAATTCCTCAACTAACGGCTTGATTACTTGCAGCCGTTTTTGAAGTCGTTCCTCTGATGAGAGTCCTTTCAGCTCTGTGTCAGCACTATAGAATTCAGCAATCCTCTGCAACGCCTGATATGCAACGGATTGTTTTAGCACCTTTGGATTATCTTTGTCCGCAGCCTTTAACGCATCGGCGAAATCACGCCTCGCATGTGCCCAGCAGTTTGCATTTGTTACATTTGGAAGCTTTTTATCTACCAAATGGTACTGCTGAAGGCTGTCTGTCACAAGGACTCCTTTGTAATCCTTGTAGAATGCCAGAGGTATCTGGTGGTCCCGCCCTTTCTGATACTCATATATCACGATGGGCTTGTCATGGTACAGTTCTCCGGAGCGGTGGACCCACATGTAGCACCGGCTGTTAGGGTGGTCGCTGTCCTTTATTACCTGAGTCGGTGTCTCATCTGACTGGGTTACATGAAGCTTTAACAATTCCTGTTTCATGCGTTCCACAAAAGGAGCGAAATACTTATTGGAGCTCTTTACTATCCAGTTGGACATGGTCTGTCTGGATATGTTTACACCATTACGTTCAAACTCCTGCTCTATCCTGTGAAGGGCTGAGGAGTTGACATACTTTACATTCAGAATGGATGCCAGCAGAGACGGTGTTACGATACTGTTTCTCAAAAGATCCTTGGGTCTGTCACCGCGAATAAACTCATCCTGGTGATCACCATCGGTACCTACATATACCTCGACAGTATGTACCTCAACTGTCCATGATTCAGGCTCATGACGAAGTCTTTTATAACTTTCATCCGGCATACGCCTCCAGTTGCCTTCGCCATAAAAGGCATCTAGCTGTTCCTTTGGTACACTATAAGGAGGAATAATCTCCTCCGCAAAGTCCTTAAGATCAAGATTGCGCTGGCCCTTCTTCTTTTTTCCTCTTCTTGAAGGAATGACATCCTCAGAATCCGGCTCTGGAGCTGATTCGTCACAGGCCATTTCAGCCTCATCAAAGAATGAGTACTGACCTTCTATGGAGCTTAAGGTCTCTGTATGCTTGCCAAATCTGTAGCTGTTAGAGATACGCACCTGCTCGATAAGCTTTTCGATGTTTGAATTTAAAGCGTCGAGCTGACCCTGCATCATCAATACAAGGGTAATCAGTTCTTCCCGGCTGCAGCTATTCAGTTCCTCAAGGGTATGCTTGTTTGCCATTTATTCATTCCTCCATCTTAAACTATTATAGCAGAAGATGGCTGAAATAGCGAATTTATATACAGCCGTCATTCGTCATTCTGCCTATTGATGTGAGGATGCATAAGATCCATAAGCATAAGGAAATATAGAGTTTTCAAAGTTCCGAAATATATTTTAAAAACCATTGCAAGCGACTGTAATCGCTATATACATGGATATAAAACAGGGTTGGAGTCGAACTTTAGGAGGTCGTAAAACCGTTGAAAAAATCTCTGTTTTGCACAAAATCAGCAGACTTTCCTGGGTGTAACCTCCTTGATTTTGGGGTCCAGAGGGTTCAGACCGAGCATCAGATAATTGAACTGATCCTCAGTAAGCTCAGCCGCAATCTGCCAGATACTTTGTCCATTATAATCCCTCCTTTAAGATTTAATGAACAAAGAACGGACAACCAAGGAGGCAGGTTACTGACAACATGAATTATTGTTGCTCCCGGACTACCTACCGGGACGTGTTTTTATCTTTGTACTTATGATTATATCAAATAATCTATAAATGGCAACACTTACCTCTCACATCTATTACTAAAACAAGCACTCATCCGAACGCTCCGTAGAGTTTGCCTGTAAAACTACAAATATTTACTTGCTTCTTTTACACTTAACCGGCTTAATTTTCCTTCCTGTTTCTCAAGAAACGATTTTACCCAGTCCGAATTTACCTTGCTGTATTCCCTTAGACTCCAGCCAATTGCCTTATTAATGAAAAACTCATTCGAACCAAGATTATTTAAGATGATTTTTTCGAGCAATGCCGTATCTGTCTTATCCTTCATTTTTTGCTGGTAATCAATTGCGACACGTCGAAGCCAGATATTATCAGCGCAGCTCCATATTAGCATTTCGTCATTAACAGATGGATAATGCAGGGACAAATTACCGATTACCTTATCCAGTCCATCCGTAATATCCCACCAAGACTTTGTTGTAATCAATCGCTTCAACTTATCTAGGTCATGGTCAGTGAGCTTCTTTTGAACTGAATATATGTATTCCATCCCAACATATTGCGCTTCCCGGTATTCCTTTTCCCAGCATAGAAATATAAAATTCCAATCAACGTCCTGACTTTTTGCAGCCTGTCTGATATAAGGTTTCATTATTTCATTTAGCTTTGGCTTTGGCAAGCCCAAGAAAGGAAACCTTTCCTTCATATATGCTGACATTTTTACTGACTGCTGTTCATCTTTTTCTGCCTCAAGCTTTTCAAACAGTTCTAGGTACCACATAATTATCACCTCACAAATAACAATACCCTTCTATCCCTTCATCCATTCCCTGCATTGCTGAATTTTAACTCCAGGGTCGTAACCATATTCCTTGCCCATCATCGAAAGCATTTCACAAGGAAATTCCGTGCATTCTCCGCAGAAATTTAATCCTATTCTTTCACAACAGACTTTTACTTCACATACTCCCCATGATGGTTTTTCCATATTTAAGCATCCTTTACACCCCCACTGCTCCTTATGGTCACAAGTATTACAGCATACTCCACATCTAGATTCAAACATAAACAATTTCTCCTTTTAAAATGTTTTCTCTTACATATATTAAGATGCTTTTAAAAAGATGAAGATACGCTGAACTCAAATATTTTTTAACGAATTGATAATATCAGCAAACCACTTATCTTCTGGCTGCTCATCTGGCATATTCTGATATAAGTAGTTGATTTTATTTCTGACTGCTTGATTAAATCGATACGTTTTTTCATTACTCTCAAGAGATTCTATCATTTTTTTAGTTGCCTTTTGATTTTGCTCATGAGAATTTCTAAAAGCAATCCACGCCTGACAGCTGCATGGATTTTTCACATCAATGAGATTGCAGTGTTCGGCGAAGAAGCTGTCCAGATTCATTCTTGCTCGGTGTAACAACCCTTTTGTAGCCCCCTCGGATACTTGCAATATTTCTGACACTTCACTAACAGATAATCCAAACATATCAACCAAGGAAAATGTTATCCTTTGATGCAACGTCAATTTGCGAACCATTGCATAGAAGCATCCGTTCTGGAGTTTTCGGATGGATTCCTCTACAATAATTTCTTCTTCCGGATTTGCTATCTGCGTTACCAGTACATTACCTTCTGCTTCTAATACTTCTATACTCTCATGCAGTTCAATATTTCTGTTTTTATTTTTTCTGTAATCCATAAGAAAATGGTTAAAACAGATTGTTCGCAGCCATTTTTTGATTGCTTGCTCCTCTCTCAGTTGTCCGATATTTTTCCACGCGCTGATAAATGTTTCTTGTACAATATCTTCAGCTTTTTGTGGGTCACAAGCTAATTTCATTGCATACTTATAAATGTATGTTCCGTACTCATTTACTATTTCTTCAATATTCATATTTTTCCTTTACTGTTATGAGTTTATCTTCACCAATACCGTTACATAGTTTCGTAATTGATGATACGTTCATTACTAATTGATTTATTTTCCATACAAGCATATACAATTTCATTAAATAACTGATTTTCAATCCAGGGGTAATCATGTTTAGCTTTTAATATAGTAATTTCTTTTGCATTTTGACATATATGTAGCAAATCGCGATTTGACTTTTTAAGGAATTCCGGTTCTTTCTCGCCTGCAATAAGCAATATAGGTACTTTTGTTTCATTTAACCCATCCGGAATTCTGGAATACAATATCATCTCTTTATAGACTCGTTTCAGCATCTCTGATGTAACATACTCTTTTTTATATTTTTTCCGATTCAAAAAACTCACAAACGTGCATACCATGGAATTTGTAAATATCTTGTATAAAGGAGAAGGTTGCAGATTCCCGCTTGCAATAACAGCTTGTTCAATTAATTCAGGATATCTGCTAATCAGATTAATTAATACCACTCCTCCCAGTGAGTGTCCAATAACATAAGCTTTTTTATCATTTGAATTCTCTCTGATGATTTGTGCAATGAGCTCGACACTAGATTTAATAGAAAACGGTTTTATTTCAGCACTTCTTCCATGTTCAGGTAAATCCACCACAATGCAGTGATAATCTCTGAAATAATCTAAACTTCCTCCCCATATACTGCTGTCCATGCCGCCGCCATGAATAAAAACAATCGTAGGAGCATTTTTATTACTATACTCTTCAAAATATAAATTCATAATTGTCCTTTCTATTTGAAGCCAGTGGTGAAGCTTGTGATTTTTCACTATTAGAAACTTACCGTTTTATACTTTGCTTTCCTTTTATCAATTATGATTTATATAACCCTTTTACCAAAAGGCTATCTTATCATACCTTATCTGATTGGAATCTAATACCTCTTGAAAAGCAAACATTTCTGTATTTTCATCCAAGAAATTACGAAATAGCTTTGAAGTTTCCTCTAAGTCCGGGTTCCTTAAGACATTTTCAAGAAATTTCATCCATTCTTCAATTTCTATATCATAATGATAATCATCTGCTTCTTCAAAATTGACTGAAACTCCAATAATATCATTTTTATTATCGGTCCAAATGACATAATCAACTATGTTATTCACTTTAATACGTTGTCCATGTTGGAACCCCTGACGTAGCCAGTCATCACTTAGCATATCACCTTAATCTCCTTTGTAATTCCACTATTCCTCAATAACCCTGCATACATCATGACCGCATTTCGCACATCTCCCATTTAGCAGAATTCCTAATCCCTTCTTATAGGTCATCGTATACCCTGGAGCTATTGTCGTTACACCGCAGGTTCCACAAAACACGTTCTGCAACAATTTTTTCCGGATATCTTCCGGAATGCTATTCCACTTTCTTAATGCAGCTATATCCGAAATATTATCCATGGCTAGTTCCTTCCTAAAAAAAGAATAAATCAATTCCTTCTAACTTACTTATCTCTTAACGAAAATAGTACAGTGGCGGGTTATGACCCCCGCTTTACAATCACCCACGCATAATTATAGGCTACACCGTCTTTATTTCATACTCTGTATCCCTCGATATATGAGTACTTAACAGTTAATATTTGCTTTTCTTGCTTGACTGCACAAATCTCCGACATTAAGCGTGTATTCCTTATCATTTTTAATAAAATGAGTTCCACATTGTCTAAACTCAAAGCGGACTCCTTTCGCTATGCACTGTTCCCGAATTGATAAAACCCAATTGTAATTCAGTGGTCTTGCATTTCTATCAGATTCACCACCAACTACAACCAATTCAACATTATCCAGATATTCATCAATATTTATCTCTTCAATCAGTGGTTGACAAATAATATTCCTGTGCTTTATATGAAATGTCGTAAACAATGAAAGCCTATAATCTGCACTTTCTTGATTTTCCACAGTACACCCAACAGTTACATTGTCGTATCCTTCGTTCCAGTCAGCCGGAATGCACTTAGTAAACCTCTCGATTCTCTTTGTCAGAAAAATAAAATTCAAATCAGAGCGTTCTTTTATCATTTTCCAACACTCTTCTCTCCACTTATCTGCTTCTACTATAAAAAAATCTGTAGAAAAGCATAGGTACACTGTTTGACCTGATTTGATTTTGTATTCACCTTTCTTATTCTTTGCTACAGGCGCATTGAAATTATCGGATTTTATGGATGCCTTTCCAATGATTCCGGGATGCATCCGATAATAATACGGAGGTCTTTTTCGCTGATAAAGTCCAGACCATCCATAATATCCTGCTTCGACTCTCCAAGATTTTGAAGCGAAGAAACATAAATAGCTTCTTTATCAGTTGCAGTTATGTCCTTTATCTCCTTTACAGAGCGGATTTCTATATCATCGCCAAACGAATTCATTAGTTTTTCATTCGGAATATCGCTCATTGTTGCTTCATCATTTTCCAAAATATATATAATCATCAATACCACTTCCTTCTATAATAATATCATCTGTAATAAGTCTATCAAAAAGTTTACTAATTGCAAGCAAATATTTACTTTCATGTGATTTCAGATGTACGATTACCCTGATATGTAACATCAGTCAAATGGCAATTCCGCTTCAATTACTGTAATATCTCTTATTTCTCTCATATGTTCTTGCGTTTTCTTTTCATCATATCCCGGTAAATTCATTATATCGTTAGCAATACCGTAAGCACGATAACCAATATCCACATTAGCTTCATTCTTGATAAATCTTTTTGCTTCTATGATAACATTTTCCATATCCTTAATTAATTTATAAATATATCTTATGTAGATTAACCTCTCTTTTTCTCCTAACCCCTCCGTATTAAATATTGTAGATAACGCCTTAACCATTTCTGTTGATATTTTTCTATTTTGAAAATTATTTTTTATACAATCCTCAAGCGCTGCCTCAAGCTCATCTATATCAATCTTTTTTGCATAATTTCTATGATTATACCAGTCATCATATAGACTTAATTTTTCTCTGATGTGTTCTTGCGTTGTCTCAGTTATATGATGCTTACCCGTCTCTATGCACGATACAGTTACTTTTGCAATACCTGCCATCTCAGCAAATTCTTTCTGTGTCAAATGTAGTTCTTCTCTCAATTCTCTCAATGGATTCATCTGTTTAATATTTTCTTCTTTCATAAGCACTCCTTTTTTTCAAAAAAGCATATAACTAAAAATCGCTATAATTATATCATAAGTTCAACTTAAGCCCAATCTATTGATTACAACTTTTTCATATGGTATTGTGAATATAAGTTAATTAGATGCAACTACTTCTTCCTTGTAAAGGAACATTTTCAGGATAAAAGTAATAGCATGGGCTTAACTTATATTACAATTAAAGGAGTGATGCAGCAACCGAAGAAATCTTTGTACTACTGATTCTTCTGACTACTGGCAAATATCATTCACCTGAATTCTCAGGATTCTACAATCGCCAGTATGCATTCCCATAACTTTCTCAAAAAGGATATTGGCAACCATATTTTCTATTTGATGTTACAAAGCAAATGGCTTATTAAGTGCACCCTTTTTTAAGAAAAAGCACATTGACAACAACACATCAAATGTACCTAACAACAGTCAGTATCTTGCTGGCACCAATAAAAAGGAGGATTTTACAATGAAAGTTAAATATGTAACTGAAAAAGAAACAGAAATCACTGAGGATGCTGAATTTAGAATTGATTTTCTTAACAACCTAGCATCATCACTTACCAAATCATCATATAAGGATGATTCTATACCATACGCTTCAATAGAAGAAATTCGTAATGCTGATAAGCTTGATGACTGGCATAAGATGCTCTACTGTACGCTTTATTATGAAGGTGTAATTAAACATCTTGCAAATGTCTTTTCCATATTGAATGCCGTTACCAATAATTATTACATTATGTCACCAATTCCAGATACGGCAGATGACAAAATGAATTTTATGATGGATTTGGAATCGCACTTTCCCTTTACTGATTTACCATCGGCCATCAACTTAGTTCCAGCAACAATTATTAGGAAACACCAAAACAGTGAAGAAAAATTAAAAGAAGATGATTTTATACCGAAAACTCTTTCCGGTATCAGAGGGAAGAAAGTAACAATACTTGGCAATGGTTTCACAGACTAAAATTCTGAATTTGTTTCCAGAAACAATTTATAAGACGTAACCAAACTACCAATACAATTTAAAAATGGAGGAATTTACAATGAAGACTTATTTCACTAGTAACGGACACAAGATTACCCCCGCTGATATTGATGCTTCTATCATACTAGGAAGATATCCTGATAATAAAGATTTACCGGTAATGATTATTTTGGATGCCTTTAAAAAAAGCTCTGACCAAGAGCTTGCGTGTCATGCGTTTACTCTTCTTGATACAGTTGAGCAAGTACTATTTGGCGGTGACCATGAAGCAGCCATGAAATGTTACGAAAGAGCAATAGAAATCTACCGGACAACTGGTCGATTTGAATTTGACCAGGCTGTCGATGAATATATGCTTACACACTCGCTTAATAAGACCACTAAAAATTCAACAATGATTTTCACAAGGAGGAACCCGAATGAATGAATTAGCTGTAGGTACCCGATACCCTAAATACCAGAATTACTCTGATGATATTCGATTTGACGTCGCTGATGATGGAGCAAACCTGATTATTAGTTACAACAATCCAACCGTGGAGGAAAAGAATTGGTTCTGTAGTGGTAAACCTTTACAGGTAAGATTCATTACACTACATGATGTAATCTATCTTCTATTTAAGTTTGATAATTCCCCTTGGATGGATGCCCCTTATTCACCTCATCTTTCTATAAATATGACGCAAAAAATATCCATCGATAGTAATACAACAGGTTTATCATTAACCATATTCTTATTCGATTCATCAACTGGAGAATTGCAACACATTCGATTAGTGGGTTTAGGGAATCAGTTATCAAAGACTTTGATTAAAGAGATTTATTCTATCAAGAAAAAGCCTTTCAATCGAGGCTCATATGATGATTCTATCAGAAGAACATACGCAAGGTATACCACTGAGGATATGGTCAAGATGACTATGACATCATTCAAATTACAATAACAAAAATAAATTATAGGAGGCTTGGTCATGAAAAAAATAGATTCAATTTCAATTTCAACATATGAAAACAGTGAAGGTTACTTTTTTGATATAGTAACCAATCATGCAGAAGGTAAATGCGAAATATGGCTTCATAAAAAAGAAAGTAGTATCAAAGAGTATATTGCTTCCGCCTCAGTGGATGGGGAACTTCCTACTGAAGAGTATATACTTAAAATGATAGATAATTGTCTAAGACATGCCTTTTCGTAACATAACGATTCAAAAGATAGAATCATCACTGTTTCACCAAATAATCATAATAGGAGGACCCTTATGAGTAATAAATTAAAGAGATTATCTAAAAATATCTATTTCATAAATAATATAAACAAAGGCTTTTATCATTACACCATGAACACAGGTCATGTTCTATTTCAACCCCGCCACTCGGTATTGCCTTCTGCTTTTTTGAAAACTACCCTGCTTTGGAATCTCAGCCTAAAAGAAGGTGGGCTGGACGAATGCTTATACTATCCCAATATTAAATTTAACATTAGTTCTACAATAGATGACGATGTTGCATCCACTCTATTAAGTATTTATCTGGAAGATTTAAAAGTACCCTTAATTCATTCTTCTATTAGTATTAATGGCACTTCCGCCTATAATCAAGCCAAGATGCTTTCTTCTATATGGGAAGTTCCAACAAATACAATTACTACCCTTCAAACACCTTGTCTTATTGACGTTATTAATTCTGACGCATATATACTTTACATAAAGTTGCTAACCGAAAAAAATCTCTGCATTGAGGATGCCGGTTGGACTGGAGATTATTGCAATTGTATGGGACAAGTTATGCTTATCTATGTTTTGATAGGTGAATTCTCGCGTAAGAACTTGCTGGACATCTTCTGCTATCATAAATAGTTTTTCAATAGCATCAGGTGAAAAACCAATTGCCTCGTTTGATATACAGTTTTCTTCATCAGCCGCAATAAAGCTTTGTCTATAAGCTCCGCGCATTAATACCCTGCTGTTTTGCAAAGGAACTTTATGCTTAGGACAAATCAGTACCTCTGTTATCTGGTGCAGACGGTGCCAGTACATCTCTCCAAAGTTTTGAATATCCTCTTTCATACATTCGGGACAATATCGAAACTGGCGGTTCTGATTAATGCTACATGATGATATCAATCCCGACTTATTATATATTAGCGATACCTGTCCATCTTTCATGAGTGCACTAATTTCTCTAGCCCTATCTTCTGGTAAAAATGAGGCAATATAGGGAAACAAGGTATGCTTATGAACGAAATAATCTGATGTATACTGGTAATCTGGCAAGTTTGATACCAGCTTATCTAATTTACCCTTAAATGTGGTTTATAATAATCTTGAATCAGCTTAAAAAACCTTTCAACTGGACTTTTTAACTCAGCTCTGAAACTAGGTAGATTGGTTACCAATACACCTAATTCTGCTAATTGGGCAAATGTATCGCTAGTATATTCTTTTCCTCTGTCTGTCACTAATCGTCCAGGCAAACAATTGTAAGATGGCCAATCTTCTTTTGAAACCTTTATTCCATAACCCTCACAGTGCTTTACCTTATCCATTACGATATTCACCATTAATCCTCGCAGAGAGTAAAGCCCACCCTCAAGTGTCACTGTATATCCATAGCATAATCCGGAATAAGCGTCTACACATGCTGTTAGCACTGGTCTACCAATGATATGAGTTCTTGTATCATCCACCAGATAGATATCACAAATTGTACTGTCAAACATCCCCGTCCCCGAAGCTGGTGCAAACGATTGGACAGAGTCACCAACGCACGGGCGCATGTCCCGCTGGTAGGCTTTTAAACCGTTACGTGATATCTTAAAGTTCTGCATCTTTTTAGTTTTACGGTAAAAATAGCGGAATTGATGAAAGGTTGGGTAAGAATCTTTAAGCTTTCCCTCATTATCACAGTACTTTGCTTGTAGCATCATTGTATAAGCTACCGATAGGCTATTTTTATCAGTAGTATAAAAGAATTTGTTTAATGCCCACCGTATATTCTTTTCTGTCTCTGACAATTCCCGTTTCTCCTCTTTCCTTATAGCCGGAGCCAATGCTTTCTTGTCTTGTGCCACAAGATACATCCATAAATAGCTCCGAATCGTCTGTTTACTGATTCCGTACTGAACAGATGCTTCTGCGATTGCATCACTTCGAAGTTTCTCATTTGATACTACTGGAAGGATATCAGCAATCATCGTATATCGCTTATGCATCACAGAAATTGCAGACTCCTCTGTAACCTCATCAATCTCAGCTAACTCATATTGCATATATTCCATAATAACTTCATTGCTAATCCAATAAGGCATTCTTTTTTTATTACAATCCACCACAAACGATTCATTTTCTCTTACCTCTAATATCCTAAGAACAATTCCACTTCCATCTGTAATCACATTATTTTTCTGAATTTGCATCAATCACAATCCTCCAATCCGTAACGCCTCTTTTAGCCCAGTATTCCCTTGATAGTTCCAATAACTTTGCTGTTCTGGGTAGGTCTAACTGCTTCCGATAAACACATTCCCTTACTAATAAATCGCCGTCTTTTTTCGTGCATACGAAATCTGAAGTAAATTCTGCCTCTTCCTCCAAACTATCCAGAATAACATTGCACCTGATTTCTACAATGTCATCCTGCGCTGAAAGATAATCTGCACATGCATATTGAACTGCATCGTATGTCTTTAAAATTTCATTGCACTTTGGAATTTGTCTTTTTTCACATCATCCTTTTTGTACTTTTTTTCTCAATTTTTTCCTCCGAATTTTCTCCGAAAAATCTCCCGAAAAATTTCATTTCTCCGAAAAACATGAATTAGACAAAATTTTTCGGAAACAAAAATCCTTATACTAAGCCACTTCCGAAAAATTTGCTACGAAAAATATCTCCCGAAAAACCTCATTTTTAAATACCACTCTGTCGTGGGGTAAATGCTATTAGCCTCGTCGGGGCAATCTCATTTATCCACTAACGAGGTCTATCTCCATTGCAGTTATCCACAATAATCTTCAAAGATTGCGGTTTTCGTTCATAATTTCTTCTATCTTTTTTTCCTCTCTTTTCTTCCTCATTTTCTGTTCTTACTTCATTGTTTCAAGGAAGTGAAAAGAGCTGTGATGCTTGATTTTCAAGGGTTCTACGTTTATTTTTCTTGGATTTTTCTAATGTTAATTTGTAGAAGCGTTGCGTGGTCTGGTTCTGAAATGGGTAAAAAAATAGACCTGAGACGGGGCGGTTTAAGGCCCTATCTAGGTCTGTAACGAGGTTAATTTCGTTTTTATTTTCGTTTTAATTTTCTACTTGTTCGAGGATAATTGCGGTTGCCTCAACGATGAGACGAGGTGCCCGGCGACAAACGTTCCCTTTCCTCTACAACTCAATTCTACCTTCAAATGCTCTAAGTAGCGTCACCTCATCAATGTATTCCAGATCTCCGCCCACCGGAATTCCGCTGGCAATGCGGCTGACCTTAATCCCAGCCGGTTTTATCAACTTGCTGAGATACATGGCGGTGGCTTCTCCCTCCAGACTGGAATTCGTTGCGATAATAACCTCGTCCACATCCCCTTGAAGACGCAGCATCAGCTCCTTCAGCTTAATATCTGCAGGGCCGATACCTAACATGGGCGAAATAGCTCCATGAAGCACATGATATACTCCATCGAATTTACCCGTCTTCTCATAGGCTGCTAAGTCACGGGGATTCTCGACTACCATGATCTGCTTTTTGTTCCTTGCAAGGGAAGAACAAATGGGACAAAGTTCTTTGTCCGTAAGGGTTAAGCACTCACCGCAATATCTTACGTTCTTCTTTGCCTCGATGATGGAATTGGACAGATTCTCTACCTGATCCTGTGGCATATTGATGATATGAAATGCCAGTCTTTGCGCTGTCTTGGTACCAATTCCGGGTAATCGCGACAATTCCTCTATTAACTTACTGATTTGCCTGCTATAGTAATCCATTAGAACGGAAAGCCTCCAAAGCCGTTGAGTCCTCCTGTTATGTCACCCATAACGGCAGAGGATTCCTCCTCCATCTTACGCAGTGCTTCATTAGCCGCTGCTACAATTAAATCCTCAAGCATCTCTATATCATCCGGATCAACAACTTCCTTGGAAAGCTTCACGGAGACAATTTCTTTCTTACCGGACACCTTAACAGTTACGGCTCCGCCGCCGGCACTTGCCTCCCACTCCTTTTCTTCCAATTCTTTTGTCTTCTCTTCCATTTGCTTTTGCATTCTCTGAGCCTGTTTCATTAAATTTCCCATATTACCAGGAATACCGCCTCCGGGAAATCCGCCTCTTTTACCCATTTCATTATTCTCCTTTCTCACACGGACAATATCAATAAGCATGATTGCAATCGAAGTGATTGCATATCTGTCCGTTCTACCTTTCATATGTGATAGATTCTACCATATATGTCTTACTTTACACAATAACATTATTTGAAATCTGGCCAAGTTGTCATTATTCATATTGAATTGGCATCTTTACCAGCTTTGATAAGTCCGGCACTTCTTCTAATCGTTCCTTCTCTCTATCCAGATATCTGGTGTTCAGTTGAACCTGTTTCTGAATCATTTGCGCAATGGTATCCTTAATTAATGTCATGTGATTTTCCCGATCAATAATATCCTTATCAAGAGGATTGGTTACCACCAGCAAGAGCCCATTCCCATCTATACTAAGTGTTGCCGACTGCAATACGGAGCCTAAGGCTGGTGACTTCTTCGTGATCTGGGCTATAATGCTCTTCCAGTTATTCGCCGCATCCTTAATATCCTCCGGTAATGCCTCCTGCAATACTACCGGTTTCTTCTCTTCCTGAGCCTTCTGTGGTTCGCCCGTATTAGAGGTAACACCGGAGGAGACCACCACTCCGTTCTCCAGCTTTTCCTCTAATCGTTTGATTCGATCAAGGATGGAATCTAAGTTTTGCTCCATCTCAGGCTTGCATAGCTTAATTAATGCTATTTCAATTAACACTCTCTTTCTGGAGGCATATCGTATCTGATTGGATAGCTCAGAAAAAACGCGGATATAGCGCATAAGTGTCTGTTCTTCAACCTCTGCCGCTTCCTTTTGTAATAATGCCATGTTTTCTGACGATATCTCAATTACCATATCGGAGATGTCATCTGTAGTCTTAAGCAAAAGCAGATTTCGTAAATACCAGATAAAGTCTATGGTAAATTGCCCTAGCTCCCGGCCAACACTTTCAATCTCATCCAGTAATCGGATGCAGCCCGTAACCTCTTGGGCCTGAATCAATCTCAGAAGCCTCGTAAACACTTGGGTGTCCACTGCACCAAGAACCTCAAGCACATTATCATAGGTCAACGTCTTTCCTAAGTAGAAGGAAATACATTGATCCAGCAAGCTTAAGGCGTCACGCATGGAACCATCAGCTACACGGGCAACATAACGGAGTGCTTTCTCCTCCGCATCAACGCTCTCAGCCTGTACCAGCTCCTTCAGACGCTCCGTTATAGTATCAATGGTAATTCGTTTGAAATCATATCTCTGGCACCTGGACAGAATCGTTACGGGGATTTTATGAACCTCGGTGGTAGCCAAGATAAAGATTACATAGGACGGTGGCTCTTCTATGGTCTTAAGTAGAGCATTAAATGCTCCGGTGGATAGCATATGAACCTCATCGATGATGTATACTTTATAGCGGCCCTCCGTCGGAGAATACCTTACCTCTTCCACGATTTCACGAACATTATCTACACCATTATTGGAGGCAGCATCTATCTCAATGACATTCATTGAGGTCTGAGCCGTAATTCCCCTGCACATACGACATTCATTACATGGATTACCGTCCACGGGATGCTCGCAGTTCACCGTCTTGGCAAATAGCTTGGCAATCGTCGTCTTACCGGTACCTCTCGTGCCTGTGAACAGGTAGGCGTGTCCGATTCGTTCCGCTTTTATTTGATTTTTTAATGTGGTTACAATATGTTCCTGCCCTTTTACATCATAGAAATTGTCGGGTCGAAACTTTCTGTATAATGCTGTATATGACATAAGAAATCTCCCTCTATCGTGTCACTGTCCTGCTTCTTAGAAAGTACCTCTTCAAAGCGTTCTTGGGCAGCCTCAAAAATATCTACTAAATCCGGATCAAACAAACTGCCTTTCCCTTCCAGGATAATTGCCTTGGCTTCCTGATGGGAATATGCATCCTTATAGGATCTTCTGGACGTAATTGCATCGTACACGTCCGCAATTGCCATAATTCTTGCATAGATGGGTATTTCGTTTCCCTTTAAACCATTCGGATATCCAGAACCATCCCATCTTTCGTGATGACAATATGCAATGTCCTTTGCAAGATATAACCATCTGGCACCACCCGTCTCTCGGATGATTTTCTCAAATGCCAGCTTACCCAGTGTTGTATGCTGCTTCATGTATTCATATTCATTATCATTCAGAGAGGTTGCTTTCCGCAGAATATCATCCGTGATACCGATCTTTCCGATATCATGAAGTGCTGCAGAACGCAGAAGATCATTGCGATCCTCCATCTGAATAACCTCTTTATAGTAATCCCCTTGGAGTGCCTCCTCCAGTAGAAGCTTAAAATAATGAGTTGTATTCTTTAAATGTCCGCCCGTCATCATATCTCTGCACTCTACAAGCTCTGCAAAGCTGATGGATACGGCATCCAGGTATTTCTCCACATAAGACCGATCATTTCGCAAGGAATATAGCTCCAGACAGGCATTAACCCGGTGTATCAGCAACTCCGTAGTAGTATGCATGGGTATAATATCTCCTACGCCTCTCCTCAACGCCTCATGCTCCAGTTCGCTACTGCTTTCTCTGACCAAAAAAATAAACGGTATCCTCTTTCTCCTTGATTGCTCCTCAATAACCTGATATACCTTACTACAATCAGAGCTCACATCTGTTACCGTATATAAAACCATATCGATCTGATCCTGTATCAGATCCAGCGTCAATTCCATATCAACCGGAAGTGAGGTGACATGATACCTTCCCTGGAACGCCTGCATTGCCGCAGAATGAATGGAGGTATCGTCCCCTGCGATTAAGACATGTTTCATGTGTCCATACACCTCCTTATTATGGTTATGTAATACCATGTCTCTTTGGCATGGACTGAAGGTTCCGCTATTCTCCTTCAGTCAGTTTTTCTCATATATTCATATATTATAGCACTTAAAGGTACCAATATCAATCAATCGTATCGCCTAAGCTAATTAGGTTTCTTCTCAAAATGCTGATAATCCTTCGAGTTTTTCCATGAACCACCCCAGGTAAAGCCCCGACTAATAAACGCTTTATAGCAGGGATCCTCCGTATCAATATAATATGGGCAGTCAAGAGAACGATCTGCATATTTCTTGCCATTTTCCGGAGTAACCACCTGTTTTCCATTTTGATTTCTGACATAGGGATTATAAAGAGGATTTATATCGATGGCCGTTCCAAAGCTATGATTGGATACACGGTCCGTTCCATCTATATTTCGATAGTTGAAGGCCGATGAATTATTATCTGCCATGGAGGCATTGTCATCTGCGTCATACTCATCCACCAGCACCATTCGTTCAATGGGATATTTAAGTTCATACAGTTCTTTGAAAATATCAATGATATCCCCGGCTATGGCTTTATTCACAATCAGCTCTCCCTGATGCACCTCCCCATCAAAACCGTAATGCATCACCTTCACGTACCGAAGCTCATCATAGGGAACATCACAATTCTTACCGTAGGATTTCCCGTTAATTCTTTGTTTAATCTCTTCCGATATGATTTCAGATGAAAATTGAATAGAATCTTCCTGAGCTAGCACTTCTTCTGCCCCTCCTTCCTTCTCCGAGTTAGTGACAGAAGCTGTATTTAGCTGATCTGGCACACCGGTGCTTTCCTGTTCTTGATTTTTCTCTGGGAGAAAATTATTCTCCTGGTAGATGGCATTTTCTTGATTGATGGGATCCGGGATCTCTGTAGCGGATGGTAACTTCTTCATATTCGATATGGTTTCCCATGCAATCTTCTGAACCTCCTGCCCCGGAACATTTACTTCCTCCTGCTCGGATTGATCCACAAGATGCGGTTCCTGTTTCTCTTGAAACAAATCCTTCTTTCTATTTAATCGATAAGCAAATATGAGAATAAGCAAAAGCAATATTCCTATTACAATACCTATTATCAATGCCATTTTCTTATTCCTATTCATAGAAGCCCCACCTTCTGATTGGACACCTAATGATTCTGATAAAGAAAAAGGAAGAAGGGTTTAGTCTTCTTCGATCACATGAATTTCCAGATAATCAAAATCAATTGGTTCAATAAAGTTATCCTGAGTAAATCTCGTCTTATCATGTCTTTTAAAGTCAGCTATGGTAGACTCCAGCCATATTGGTTTGGATAAATCATAGCTGTTGCAGATATCATCAATTGCTGCAAACACCTTCTGAGTCCTACGAAGCTCCCCATTGTCATTGCATACCACCATATCCTTAATCATTCTGTTTTCTTTGAATACCTTTGCCCATAAACGAAACATGCTATTTCCCCTTTTTCTTTATCCGTTAATCCCTATCGGGTTGTAGTTCAGCCTTGCCAACTTGTCCTTGTCAGTATATAATTATACTGTTATCGAATATAATTATTATATATGAATGTGAGATAAAAGCAATGGCATTTTCACGTTAATCCGAAAGGAGGCAGAGATGGAGGGAAGCAAACGAAGGGAGCTCTTGGTCAAAATGCTGTCTGAACAATCGGAACCGGTCTCCGGGGGAGAATTGTCGAAGCGCCTGGGTGTCAGCCGCCAGGTAATCGTACAGGATATCGCTTTGTTACGAGCATCAGAGGTCAATATTATATCAACGACAAAAGGTTACCTAATATATCAGGCAGAGAACAAACAGGTTAAGCGGTTGATGAAGGTTCGACATACAACCGAGCAGATTGAGGATGAGCTCTGTACCATTGTTGATAATGGTGGAAAGGTTCTGGATGTACTGGTTACCCATCAGATATACGGACCCATTACTACTGCGTTAACCATACGAAACCGTCAGGATGTATATGATTTCGTGAAAAAGGTTCATGAAAAAAAGATCGTCCCATTAAAGGATCTGACAGATGGGGTACATCAGCATACGGTGGAAACAGATTCCGAAGCATCACTGGATCGGGTGGAACAGGCTTTGGATCAAAAAGGTTATCTAATTAGAAGCGAGTGAGATTGATATTCGGAATCCTCCTATATCACCCTCACTCGTTTTGATTTTCCCACTTTTTAGCGAAGTAACAACATGGGATTTACTGTCTGCTCATTTTCAAGTACTTGAAAATACAGGTTGCTGCCTTCTAATGTATAATATTTTGTCGGTTCACTAACTGTACCGATGATATCTCCCTCATTTACCATATCTCCAACCTCAAGGGATACATTATCTAATTGACCGTAAACCACACTGTATCCATCACCGATATTTACCGTAACAGTGAGTCCAGTCTCTTCATTATCTGTATCGATGCTGCTTACGATACCTGTTGCTGCTGCCTTTACTTCTGTTCCCACTTCTGCATCAATAATGATGGCAGGGTTACATTTATACTGCATCAAAGTTGCAAAATAAATCGTATGATCCATACTATAGTTCATAATAACATTACCATTCACAGGCCATAGGAGACCCTCGTCTGCTTTAAAGGACAGATTTTCCATAGCCTTGGTATTGTCTGCTTGAACTGTTTTACTGTTTGCTTCAACTGATTCCGGGGCTTCCGCCTTTGCTGTCTCATTCGACTGCGTATCCTGCGCTACCTCGGTATCATCCTTGACGGTATCGGCATACCCTTCGTATTCAATCTGATTGCCGTTGCTTTCCACCACTTGTGGCGTCTCATCCGTTGTAGTATCATTTGCTACAGTATCATTCGTTGAATTACTTCCATTATTAGCAATCCCCTCCGATACCGGGTTATTTTCAGCCAATTGATTATCCTCCTCATTGGCTGCTATGTTTTCATCGGTCTCATTCAGATCCACATAATTCTCATCCTCACTATTTTGGTTTGAGGTCATTTGTGATCCTAAGAATGCTACTGCAGCGATAGCAATCACTCCGACAAACAACAATACATAATAACCTTTTCCTTTGAAAAATTCAGTAAATCTGTTCTTTTTCACTGTTATCACCTCAATTATATTCTTCTCAGATAATAATTTATTTATACCTCACTCTTTACCGAGTTTGATTATTTTAAACACTCATGGAAAAGGTTTGAATATCAGCCTAGTTAATTTCCTCTAAAAGAGCCGGAAATTGCATGAGTAATTTAATATTCATATTATTTCCTTGTATTCAATTTTTAATCTGAAATTTAAAAGAAGTTTGAGGAAGTTTTTGAAGAAATAATAGATAAAATAGTTGATGAAAGAATTGATGAAGCTATTGGCGAAGTGATTGATAAAGTCTTAATAAATTCAATAATGAATTCTTTAATGAATTTCTAGAAGAAATGAAAGGTATGTAAACAGTAATATCCGGTATCAGATTACCATTTACAATCATTGAAAGATCATCCGTTTCATTAATTTGCCTAGGGAGAATTGAGATGTTCCCATCTGACAAAGGAATACAGTAGATTTACTTCCAAGTAGTGTAACTGGCAATCCGATACCGGATATTGTTCAGTAGAATATTATTATGGTAATTCATTATCTGCACTAGTCTGTACCTTCCTTAATATAATATGTAATTCATTACTATTCATCACAGCAGATACAGCCCTCCGAGAACTCTGCGGAGCAGGCAGCTTCCATTGACATTACAAAATCATTATTCTCATTCTTACTCTCCGGAATTTTATTAATGTCCTTTTCTCTCATATTACATACCTCCTTAAATTAAAAAACTATCTATATCATATATTGTAGTAGTGGATTACAATATTAGTAATCATTACTATAATTATATTATATGAATATTTTTCAATAAATCAAGTGTTTTCTGATAATTTGGTGTATGTTCTACGATTTGAACATTAATCTTATAAAATATCCTTGGTTATTAGTAAAAATGTATAGAAATGGTAGTGTATAGAAATGGTAATGCAATAATTTCTTTTCTTCTTCCCTTACCACTGATAATCAAAATGAATCTTATTCGGATCAAACTTATCTTTCACATTGCCGGTTTCTGCAGGGTAACCGATGGAAAGAATCGCAAATGGTTTAATCCCCACCGGCAAGCGTACAAAATCACTGACCATATCAAGCTGCTCCGGTTCGGCAGGATTGGCACCTTGCCATACGCCTCCAAGGCCCAAGGATTGCGCTGCAATCAGTATATTTTCTGAAGCGGCGGCACAATCATGTTCCCAAAAGCTTGGAAGAGTTGCAGCCTTAGGTTCCCCGCACACAAGAATAGAGACCGGCGCATTCTTGATTGTATGATACCCTCCGTGAATCTGAGATAATTTGTCCTTGATTTCCTGATCCCGAATCACTACAAAATGCCAGCACCTTTGATTACACGCAGAGGGAGCATTCATAGCAGCATACAGAAGAACCGTTATGACTTCCTTCGGTACCTCCTTCGCTTGGAACTTTCTAATGCTTCTCCTTTTGAAAATGTCCATTAATGTCGTATTCTCCATAATATTCTCCATAATTCTTATCCTCTCCTACTATATAATGATTATAAAAATTTTATCGTATGGATTAATATCCATCCTGTGATATAATTATAGAAAAACAGGAAACAACCTACAAGTACGCACTTTTCAGTAATGTACTTACCAAATGGTAACTAAATATAATACTTAAGCGAGGTTTTTATGGTTACATTTAACGGAAAAACATATGAATGTCCTTTGGAAATGACAATCGATTTAATCGGAGGTAAATGGAAGGTTCTATTACTATGGCATCTGTCGAAGGGTCCCCTTCGTTTCAATGAATTAAGCCGCATATTCCCTCATCTTTCCACGAAGATGTTGACTCAGCAATTGAGGGATTTAGAAAGGGATGGCTTAGTTCACAGGAATATCTATCCTCAGGTTCCACCCAAGGTAGAATACACTCTGACTGATCTAGGTCATAGCATGATGCCCATCCTGCAGGAAATGAATCGCTGGGGTACATCCCACATAAACACTCAGATCCCCCAGTCGGATCAATGATAAATTCGATGGCCAACCAACGGGCATCAGGGTAGCTTTGATGCGGTCTGGGATTGCGTGTTCATATACGTAGAGAAGCTGTTCTTCATAATATGAGATTCCATCTTTCTTTGATTCTACTTATTGACATTTCAGGAGAAAGCTATAAAATAAAAATATGCGGATATGGTTCAATGGTAGAACACGAGCTTCCCAAGCTTGCGACGCGGGTTCGATTCCCGTTATCCGCTTAAAAAGAAAAAGTGGCTGTCACTTTAACGATTGAAAAATCGTGAAGTGGCAGCTTCCTTTTTTGTACTGTTGATTAAACATAAGAATTGAAGACTGCAAGAAAAAGCATGAGCCCGCTGGCAAAATGACTTTTTCTTGTGACGACTTTCAGGGGGTTCGGAAGGACGTTGTTTGACGGTAAATTGATGGTTTACAATTCACCGCCCGTTACCCACGTTGTAGAAATTATATAAGTTAGTTGGGAAGATAAAATACGAATCAATTGGTGAGTGTTCTATTCTTCTTAAGCCTTGACTGTGATTTTTTAATCAAAGTATTATCCCGTTATCATTACACTGTATTGGCTCCCAACAATCTATTATAGAGTGTTTATCTGTGGCAGGAATATGTAGTTATGCGACCAAAAAGCAGTAAATGCAATAATTGAAGGCATGTGATAGCCTTGTCGGTCGACGAACTGGAGACTGAATGGCAATATTACATCACTCCTTGAGAAGTTGGCAGCTTCCGTTTTTATGATCTTAAATAAAGGTCTGCCGATGTTATTCTGCCTTTAAAGTAAATTTAACTGCTTTAAATCTGAACCTATCTCACAGCTATCCTACCCATTTCTTTGTGATATCTATTTGAAGCCAACATATTTATGGGGTGCCTCCAAAAATGTGATTATCAAGGATATCCTGCCATACAGTGATTTCATAACAGCTTTGGTAATACTTGATTTCCGCTGCTTCCTTTTCGCAAAGTGCCTGCTGTAATTGAAGTTGACTAGCCCTTTTGTATTCCAATTTTTTTTTCGTTACGTTATATCCCTTTGCCTTTACCTGAAGTTCTTTCCAAGCAGCATCCCTAGATTGAAAAGCTGTATCATAAGAACTGATCGCTTCTTTTACATATGCTTTTATTTTATTTTCCAACTCCTGCTTTTGGAGTTGATAATACCTTATTTTAAGCTCTGTCTGACGGTAAGACGAAGCACTTGCTGTTCCAGCAGAACTCAGGTAATTCCGATAACTTCTGATATAGTTCTGTAGTTGATGATAACTTGAATTACTACTTATAAACTTATTAATAGTATCATTCACATCAAATTGCTTTTTCGTATAGATTAAGTTTAATACTATCTTTGCATTATCAGGAATAGCCGTGTCATTTTTAATCGTACGAAGCATTAAATCATATTTATTTTGGTTTTCTGCAATTACTCTATTATTATGTAATACATTGATATTGTCTGTATCTAGAGTTAATTGGGTAATAAGGCCCAGCTTATATTTTATTGTATCTGCTTGCAATAATAAATTTAAATAGTCCTGATATGAATTACTATAATCCACTTGTTCTTTATAAATAATCAGATTGTAACAGTCTTTCATAAATTCATGTTTTAGTTTACTTTCTACCTCTTTCGTAATAAGCTTCTCATAATCACCATAAAAATCCGCAATATCCTCTTGAAGTCCTGTGTCTGCTACATTCATTTCCAACGATTTTCTGCTGCTATTGTATTGGGATAGTTGCATATCGATAGAGGCTATCTGTGCATTTATTTCAGCTATAAGAGATGAATTGTCCGTACCATCAATTGCATTCATTGTTATACTAGATGACGTGACCGCTGATATAGATTCTGTTTCGGCAAATAATGTGTCTCTATAACTAATTAACATCCCTTTGGTTTCATTAAGTTCAACGATTTTCTGCAATACCTCCAGATACTGACTGTTCACACTATCGTAGTTTTCATCCGCAATTGCTTCTGATAATGCTTGAATCCTGTATTCTATCATATTTCTTTGATATGTTGTACTGTTTCCTTCATATCTAGACAATAAATCCTGAAAGCTAAATAAGGTATTTCCATATCCTAGTTCATAGTAAGTTTTATTAATCGAATCCTCCGCAGAAACTGTTATTGTAGGCTGTATGACAATGCATATAATTAAGTATAGTATTATGCTTTTCTTATAAAAAGGTTTGATTTTTCTCATTATCATATTCATCCTTTGCTATTTATCCATCCACAAATCAATTTTTTCTAGCAGGTATATAAGGATCCGTTTGTTTTCTGTAATCATCTGTGCTTGGCATGCCATTCCGGCCTTAAGATTGGCTTTCTGGCCTTTAGAATTATATAATTTATTTTTATCCAGAATCGCTTCAACTAGATAGTATGCAGAGCCCGAGCTTTGATCCACTTTCAAATCATTAGAGATACTAGTTATAGTACCCGTAAGGTAGCCGTACTCACTGTTTGGAAAGGCATAAACATTAAATTTCACCTTCATATCATTTTTTAGCTTACCAATGTCCTCATTACCTACATATATATTAACTTTATAATCACTGTCATTTTCCGGTATTATGCTGAGAACCTCCACCCCACCCTGCAGAGTATCTCCTTCCACAAGTTCAATATAGCTATTAACTGATCCTGACCTAGAGGCCTTAACGATAGCACTGTCGATCTGAGAGTTGATTTTAATAATACTTGCTTCTAGTTCTCTTTTCTTATTTCTATAAGTATTTATATTGTTTATCGTCGCAGCTAACTCGTTATTTCGATATTGAGCAATATTAACTTCCACTCCATTATCATCAAAAACCGTTTTTTCACCTTGAAGTTCTAGGCTTTGTTTGTTAGCTTCTAGACCTGCAATATTATCTTTCAAGGTATTAATCGCATTGTCCAATTCTACTATATATTGAAGTTTAAAATTATCCAATGCTGATATCCGATCGTTCTCATTCTGCTTAAGGAGTTTCTCCTTACTCATGGTGTTCTTTTTATTTAACGTAATCTCTTCGATGTTCTTTTCCATTTCGGTAATGTTAGAGGTTATATTATTCATAAAACTGATTTTATATGTATCGACTGCTCTTTCTGCTTCTTCTAAAGCATTCTTCGATTGTTGAACATCCCATTCTGAAACCGCCAACCCTTCCAGTGCCTTATTTACTTCATAGGTTTCCTTTGCCTGTTCATAGGTAGTTGTTAGATCTGCAATTTTATTTATATATTCTTCGTATTGTAGACTATAGGAACTTTCTGCATCAAATTGATTCTTACCATTTTCAATACTGGATTTTAGTATCTTCAAACCCATTAATGCATTATTATAATATTTTTGAGAATTAACAAGTCCCTCTTCTGCTGTGGATTTATTAATCTCAGCTTTAGCACTGAGATATTTTTGATTTAATATCTCGTAGTCGCTCTGGTACTTAAGATATTTATGATAGTATTCCAGTTCTTCACTTGACGTGGTAAATAAATTCTTATTCGAGATGATTGCAGATTTGAGTTTCTTTGTATTGTTAAACTCTCCAGAAAGTTTCACCAATTGATCAGTAACAGTATCTAAGCTCATCTCACGTTCCTTCACATTATAATCAACTTCATTCTCTGATAATTTACAGTTCATAAGATATGATTTCACTTTAACAAAATACTCTTCCTCATCAGGTACTTCAGTAAAATAATTAAATTCATCCTCTATTGACTTCTTATATTTATTAAGCATCACTAACGTATTGTCTGTATCAGCCAGTTGTTCATTATAATAATCTAGTTCCGTTAGTAAGTCTTCATGTTCGATAACATAAAGTGTATCTCCCTTTTTGACTATTGATCCATCCTTTATGTAAACCTCTTCTAATGTACCACCATAAGTATTGACCACCGTTGCCACCTGACTGTTTGGTCGAATTAAGCCCTCAGATTTTACTACTATATCAATCTTGCCAAAGTACATCCAAATCAAAGAAACTACCATTATGCCTAGCACTGCATAATTAAATATTACGAGAAAAAAATTTGGTTTTGATTCGAATCTTTCACGACTGTCAGATATCTCATTAATGTTTATTAGAATTGGTTTCACTTAATATTTCTCCTTAATGTAAAACAAATTTTATTATAGTATATTTGGATTAATACCTATATAAATTTCAACAAATGGCTTGCCTTCTTTTTTTGTCTGTACCAAATAAGCAGTTGTAATAGGTTGTAGTCTTTGGTCAAGTATATACTGGTTTACTGTATCAATAGCCTCTTGAATCCTTGTAATCTCTGTTGTCTTTGTATAAAGAGCATTGGATAATTTCAATGTGTTCTTGAAAACATAAGGTTCTTCAACCGGGATTCGATAAAGGACTGGAATTAATACCTCAACATCCAAAATCTGCTCTCCATTAACTATCTCGATAGATTTAGTTGTTGTGATAACATAATCTCCATTTGCAACAGAATAGTCTTTATAGGTTTTCACTAGATCAATTAAAAGATTTTGAACTTCTGCTGCTTTATATTTTCCTGAAATAGAAACCAAATTGTTTAACTCATAACATTGATTGCTTATTATTTCCATTTCCGATTCTCACCTACTTTCCTAATAATTCTATAAAAGGTTGTAAATTATTTAATGAAGTTCTGATTACATATTTTTTTTCTTGTACATTAAATTCATTATTAAGACTAATGATTACTTTTGCACGATTTATAGATGAATACCTTTTGATTCCATGTAATTTTATATTTTCCTTTTCAACTGATTTTTTAATACCTATAAAGAAAGTACTGCAATCATAAGCATATAAACCTTGATTTATTAACATACTAAATGTAATTACCATTAATGGCACTGCATATATTACAAATGGTAACTCCCAATTTACATATTGTTCAATATTAAAAATCACATCTAGAATACTAGAAATATATAATGCTAAATATAAAAAACCTACAATATAAATTGAAATCTCATACAATGTATCCATCAAAGATACTAGCTCATTTTTTTTCAAAAGTAATTTAAATCTAAAAAATGAGAACAGTTGAAAACTCATTATTGATATATAAATTAATGAATATGCAATAAGAATTATACAAAATGAATTATTAGACAATTATTTTTCCTCCTTTTTATAGCTTATGGGGATGTAGTTTTACACCCCCATAATTCTAAATTCAGTTATATTTACCAGCCTTGCGAATCGCTAAAACCGATAACTGCACAAGCTATACCGACACCAAATCCTACTGGTCCTGTAGCAAAACAACAAACCACGCCACCCGCAAATATTAATGCATTGCCGAGCCAACCTCCACCATCCACATTAAGTAATTCATTCCCTTAAGTACATGGTTGTAATATCCCAGAAGCAAAGCAATATCAAGTTTTTGACTTAAATACAACAATAGATGAGCTCGGATTGCTGACAATACTACCTTGAACAGATTCAGGAGAATGACTCCAATTGAAAATATATGTAATGTTTTTAATAAACCGGCTGATAAAATATCATCCAGAAGCACTTTAAAATAAAAGGATCCCAGAATGCCAAAAATGGTAATCAAAAGTGATGCCACAAATATATTCATAATTAATCGTTTCTGTGGTAATAACAAATGGAAAAACCGTTGGAATATACCTTTGGTTTCATCCCCCTTCGCAAAGGAATTATTTGGGACCATGATGATGAGAACACCACTCCATTGATACTTTGGTGGTTTACCTTCTTCCATTTTCTCACCAAAGAACTCCTCTGGAGTTAATTTAACTACTCCTTTTCCGGGGTCTGCTATTATAACATACTTCTTTGTGATCTTATGTATTACAACATAATGAAGAAGTCCGCCATCAGCAATAACGTGGGCGATACATGGAAGCGGAAACTCGGAAAAAAAGCGTTTTTGTCTCCCTTAACACCCTTTGCGGAAAACCCCAATTGTTCCGCAGCCTTAATAACACCATAAGCATTAGTTCCCTGCTTATCTGTTCCGGCCACCTCTCTTATTTTAGTAATAGATGTATGAAAACCATATTGCTTTGATATGGTTGCCAGACAGGCGGCACCACAATCTGTAATATCATATTGCTTGACGCAGTAATACTTTTTTAATAGTAGCATTAGTATCTCAACCTTAATTATTATTTTATTTTCTTAAATTTTACAATATAATAACTTGATTCAACATATTTGTCAATAGTTGGGGTGTATAAATATTCATTATTTTCAATATATTACAATTTTCATAAGTATATATGAGAATATTTGCTTGTTGTTTGCCAAGATATTGACGGCAGCCTTTCATCCATACTTCTATTTGACACTTCAGTTATTGAAGCTTATGTTAATGAAAACAATCCTAAATGCGCCAACCATATCATTAAACAGCTTAAAGCATATGTCAAATCTAATAATTATGATATTTCTTATGATCCTTAATAAAGCTGCATACACTTCTATGCCTACATCTGCTTCTGCTAATCATGAAGTAAAGTGATTATTTCGCAATAATGGCTCCAGAGCTACACCTGTGTAAGCCCCAGGAGATTTCATAATAGCTCCATGGGTTCGCAGAACAGCTCCACCCTTTGTTTGGCTTAACTACCTCCACTTCAAGGGTGATTTTGTGTCAATAGAGCGATTTATCGCTGGCTTTAGCCCTTGCTATTGACTCGTAATCACCACTTGAAGAAAATTTAAGTAGCCAAACACAATTGTAAAGCTAATACTTAAATAGGTGGAGCCATAAAGCGTATCGGTGGCTCCGCAAGCGCGAAATATTCAGTAAAGCAACAATATGTTAATGGGCATTTCTGTTTTGCTTATAAATTCGGAATCTTAACCAATGGTCTTGGTGTCGTTCGCTCTATCGATTTCTACAATAAAGATTATATTTCTTCTCATCCTGAAATAGCTGTTGAGAAGAAACCAAAATCTCCTGATGAAGATAAATCTCTTGCTGATACTAAAGCATTATTACCCACATTAAGGGATTTCAAAACACGTCATCCTGACATTAAGCAAATATCTTTTTCGGTGACTCTACCTTTGATTCTATCAAAATCTACAAATTGTTTTATCCCTTTAAAAATAAAACTTACAACGGATAACGTTGATTATACCTTCAACAAAGATGGAATTCCTTGCTTCCCTCATATTCCTAATCTTCCTTGAAACGAACAGGTAGCACATCCCATTTAAAAAGCAAACTTCCAACCATGATATTCGTATGTCTCAAATTGAAATAGGAATACAACCACGAAGATAAAACCAAACGTCGTGTTTGTCATTGTGATAATCATTGCAAACCATCATCCTGTGATAGAATGATTTATTAAAAAAATCTCGGAGCGTGTCCAGGTGTAGAACGTGGTTCTAAAGAATGGAATGAAACATGCAAAATCAGAGTAAATGTCGGAAAATCAATCAACAACTTTAAGGACAGTTTCTGTGTAGCTAATCGTAAAACAACAAACAGAAGACACTTCATGCCGATTCACTATTGGCTGGTACATCACAGCTGTTAACTGTAGTTTTGCCGATAAAATCAACCAGCGATAATATATTAGAAGTTTAAAGGTTCTCATAGCCTAGGACTTATCAAATCTATAAAACCCTGAGGCTTGTTAAGTGCGCCTAAAACTCCTGTGTGTTCATTAATTATTGTAGAATTCGTGTCTAGCACGTATTTTTCTTTATTTTTAATCAAGATTGCGAACAAACTTAGCGAGTTTCGCAATTACCTATTACTATTATATTATGATGGCCAGCTCTTATTAAAGCGAAGTGTTATTACCGCCTTCCATTGTCCAAAAACAGACGGGAACTTTTGTCCTATTTTTACCGGAATTACTGCCGGCTGAGCCGTTTATTAACTCAGCCGGCTTTCTTTTTATAATGATACTTTTATTTCTCTAATTGCTGTTGCTATTGTTATAGCATCTGCTATTCTTAGCTGTTTTGCTAGACACTCAGTATTCCAGAATAAATCCCCATAATCAGCTAACTCACATCCAACATCCCAGTCTGGAACACATACATAATGACCATAATCATGTTTTCCAATAATCACATGGTAATAGGAGCCTCTGCTTTGTATCTCGAATTCACATCGTTCCTGGCCACCTTTACATCTGGTTATTTCACCGGTCCACTTTGTCTTATTTTTCTTTGTCTCATGGGTGCAAACAAACTCCATTCTCCATACCTCCTATGAAAACTCGCATTCGAGAACCAGCTTGACAGCATGATCACTATGATTCGTTTTCTAGATTGACTTCCATAGAGAAGAATACTCGTACATACTTTATCTATAATTCTTGCCGTTCCCGAACTATACTGATGAATGGCATCAATAGCCGCTTCGCTGAATACTTCACTGGTACTTCCGGCATAATTCATCTGGTGACGGATATAGGCGCCTGTCTGGGAGCGGTCATAATGGTTCAATACACTTTGGATATCGATTCTCTGACGTATTGCTGTATAAGCCTGAAGCTGAAGCTTTTGCCAAAGTTCGGTCTGTCCTGTCAGTATCAGTCCCATAGGGCTTACGGAATCAAGCTTTACATTTAATAGAAAACGTATCTCCTCCAGCATCTCGCGGCTCAGTAGATGGCATTCATCGCAGACACATATGGGTTGAATTCCATGAACTGCTTTCATGATCTCGATTTCCGTATGGAGCTGTCTTTTGGCATCCCCACGGTTATACTTTGCCTGAAACCCCATCTGCTCCAAAAGAATTCGATAAAAGTTCCTGGGTGTAAGCTTTGAATCAGAGAGGTACAGAAACTTATACTTATTTCTATCTAGATCATTGCTAAGCTTGCGCAGTATCGTTGTCTTACCGGTTCCACAGTCGCCAGTCACTACCGCAAAGAGTTGTCGCTCTGCCACATAGTTTAAGCGATTTAGAATTTCCATAAGTTCCGTTGGCATATATAACGAATCTGTAGGGATACTTCTGGAGAATGGTGTTGCTTTAAGCTCATAAAACGTCTCATACATGACCTTCACCTCCGGATACTAAGTCTGGTTTCAATCCGGTGAATGAGATCGCTGTTTTGCGTATCGTCTGACGCTCCTTATTTTTTGTTCTGTCGCCCTTAATAGCCTTGATTCCTTTGCCGGAATGGCTTCCAGATGTTCTGGGAGTTTCGGTCTTTCTCCTGAGTGGCTTCCGATTTTTAATGGAGTGGCTGTACAGGTAGGCAGCCCTTTGCATTCTATCGTAACCTTCGAGATATCAGCAGCATCATAAACCACCTCTACCTTTTTATGAATCATATGCAGACCAAGCTCCACTTCGTATTTCTGCCCCATGAAGCTGATACATCCGCTCTTATTCACTTTTCTGGTTTCACAGGCAAGAAAAGCATCTGCTATCATCTCAGCCGATAGCATTCGTAGTTCATGTCGGTCTGATTGGTATGCCTCATAAGGAGATTTACCTTCTAATGCACTATGTCCCTTATGAAAGTAGCATTCCTCCATCCATACCTGATATAACCGGTTGAGCTCATCCAGGCTTTTGGGCTTAGATAGCTGTACTTCTCTCAGGAAAGAATCTACGGTCTGGTTGTATCTTTCCTGTTTCCCATTAGATTCTGGAGAGTATGGTCGCGCGTATAAAAGCCTAATTCCCAGCTTTCCGCAGGCTCTTTGCATCCAGTGTGTTCGAAATTGTTTCCCATTATCAAAGTAGACTGAGTCAGGAGCACCATATTTAAGCAGTGCTTTTCGGAAACAGTCCTGTACAATCTTTTGATCTAGAGTAGGATAGAACTCGGAATGTAAAACATGACGAGTACAGTCATCTAAGAAGCAGACCATGTAGGTGGGCTGTCCGTTCACATAAATACCATATTTAATATCGCTTTGCCACAGATAATTACGCCACGGTTTCTGAAATCGCCTGGCTCCTGTTACACTGCTTGCATAGGTACGCATCTGGCGACTGGAATACCCACGGTAATTCAGCTGATCCTGTAGAGTACTTCTTCTTAAAAACCCAGGTTCAACCTTACCTTCCCATTCCAGTATGCGGATCAATTCTGTGATACTCCTTTTGGGAACCTCTCTTCTGAGAGCAATGGATTCCTGTATGACATCCTCAGGTATAATGGAGTTACCTCCTCGTCCCGGACTCTGTGGCTTCAGTCCTTCAAAGCCTTTTTTCTTATAATCATTCAGGTATCTCCGTATCGTACGCTCTGATAATCCGGTCTGGATACAGATTTCTTCTTTTAATAGTTGAAGTTTATCTTTATCCAGTTTGGTGTCCATTAGAGGTGCAATGACCTTCAGTCTGTTAGCTGCGATTTCTTCGCTTCTCTTGTTATCCATGTAATCCTCCTTTGTTTGTAGGAGGATTTCTCCTCCCTTGTTTGTCTGATAATGGAATCCTATCAGAGCCAAGGAAAGTAATCTACGCAGAACGGGTATGTAACCACCGACCGGAATTAACAAGATATCGGACAAGCTTTTTCAGCCAGCCGGTAACACCAGTGCTGGGATCGATACAAAGAGTTAGATTATTAATTTCATTGCATAATTCTATATCATAATCATAAAGAAATGTAAGTGATATCAGTGTATTCTTATAGTATTCACGGAGCAGAAAAAAACCAAATCTTCAAACGGATAGCAGTGCTTAGTTCACAGGGATAATCATCAGTTTCAGTATTAGAAGATGAGATGATAAGTTCAACTGTCTCTGAACTGTACCTTTTATAGGGAACAATGAGATCTGGTAGTTCGTGATGAACCCGTCCACAACCTAGGCAGCGTAACCTTCTAATTATTAAAATTTTCTTTTCACCGTTGTATTCGATTATTCCTCGTTTGCGGCTCCCGATTACTTTTAATCGTTCCTCACAATAGGGACATGGGATAGTCTCTCTGCTCCTTACACAAAAAAATCTTTTGAGGTCTTGCCATCAAGATAATAGTTATGTATAATAATCATAGTTGGTTAGGAGCATTCCCGAGAACTGAGTTGGTAGCGCAGTTGTCATTAAGGGGATGCTTTCTTTCTATAGTTTTATACTCGTCAATTCATGGACAGGCAAGTATGGTAGCTCTCGGAAAAATCCACGCGGTAAAAACACGAAGTATTCAGGACTAATTAATATACAACCTCTAATATCATAAAACTAAGGTAAATATTGAGTTTGAGACCTTGGCTACTAAACGACGCCTATTATCTTTAAAATCAATCTTTTCCTAAATAGCGCAGCCATCTGGCGACCATGTCCATGCCATATGGCAAGCATATGTTCGATTCCCGTTATCCGCTTACAATAAAATAAGACCTATGACACAGGTTTTTTCTGTGGCATGGGTCTTATTTTATTGTAAATGTGATGACCAAAAGAAGTGAACCCAAGAATAAAAGTGCGAACCCTCTGGTGAGCACCTTTTATTCTTGCGACGGCTTTCCGGGTTTTCGGAAAGACGTTGTTCGATAAGGAACTGCCGATGGCAGTTCCTGCTTCCCGTTATCCGTTTAATCGAAAAGAAGGTGCTTCATCGTTTTTTGGCTGACTATCTGCTTTTTCGTTATGTGATTATATAAGGTAAGTTTTCACTACCATAATCTAACCTCCATATAAAAACGAGCCGTTTTACGACATACTCAGGTCATTAAATTCAATACATTTTGCTAGTGTCGTGCTGCTTTGTGATTTGCTAATGTCTTTCCAGCTTTACTCTTTGAACTAGTACTAGATGAACTGCTAGCAAGTGTCTTACCTGCTTTACCTACTTTTCCACCATGATGAACTGCCATAATACATACCTCCTTTGCAATAATCTCCATGCAAATTAGTGTACCCTTTGATATTATTATTTTGCGAAAATAAAGTCAAAGAATACTTTGACAAGGGAATAGCTAGAGCATAGGCTCTGGCTTTTACTATGTGAAGAGCTTTATTCTTTTACATACATCACAAATAACTTCGAATATATCTGTTTAATTTTTCCTCTGTGTCAATGCCATACTTATTTGCAATCAAGTTGAAATACTTCATAATTTCATTCTTATCAATTATTACCCGTGATAGCTGTAATGGATCATAATTATTTCTAGCTTCTTTCCATGGACTTTCATTATGAGTAATTGTTTCTAATACTTTTCCACTATATTTACCAAATGTATTAATAACCAGATTAATTACTTTCTTCTCCTGATCACTTAATTCCACAAAGCGTTCTTTAAATATTGCAAATCGATTATCCTCTATCGGGTTATATTTGAAATCTTTAAACAAATCGTAAACTTCCTCATATACCGGTCCATGAACCCATGCCATACAATCTTCCTTAAACAAAGGTTCACCATACATAACCATGTATATCCCCTGAATAAAATATAAGATTTTCTGTAATGCTAATGGGGTTATTTCCTGCATTTGGTCAAAAATATAAGATATGGTTAAAAGCATTTTGTTAGAAATGCAAAAAAGTCCTGCTACTTTTTCTGCTGCCTTAATTGCTTTCTTATATGCCGTTTCTCCCATCTTCTCGGCATTTTCATTTAACAATTCAATCATATAATTCGGTGATGACAATGCTTTTTTTATAATATCTGAGTATTCTTTAGATGGCATCTGACCTAAAAGATATCGTGTGATAGTAATTTCGCCAAATCCAAGTGCAATGGATAATGGAGCTTTTCCAATGTTATATATATTCATTATTTTTTTAATATCATCAACACTAATAAGACCTTCTTCTTTTCGGTACTGCTCATCAATACTTTTAATGTTAAAGTCTAATAACCCAGGAATGTCCATCTCCTCTCCACACTCATCACACACAGCAATTATTATCTCAAAGTCATAGTTTTTTTCTTTAATCACTTTTTGGACAATTTTCTTACGCAGCTGATACGCCGTTTCTTTTCTGCATTGTGTACAGAAATCAACCTTTCTCTCCTTTACCATTTAGTTATCCTCCTTTAATTCCCTTCATTTTACTTAAACTTATATTTCAATGGATACATTTGTTTATGAAATGAAATAACAATTACATAGTTTGATTCCAATTTATTAATTTTGATGTAGAGAGAGATTAATTCTTCCCCAGTACCAAATCTATGTAATAAATTTTCGTCTTTGCCAAATACATATAGCATTTCATGTTCATATCCAACATGTTCATTTGGTAGTATCTCAGAAAAATCCAAAGCTGCAAGACTAAGCAAGATTTGTTTTCTCTTATCCTCGTCTATTAAATAATCCATGAATAAATCCTGATTGGCTTGCCTTCTATCATTCATTTCTACTCTATATTTATCGGCATTAATTGATGTTTTTACCTCTTCCAGGTATTTTTCAATATCTGCGATTGTTATTTCCAATTTAGCACCTCCATATTATTATGATAGGTTTTTGTTGATATCCTATCATTATAATAGGCTGATGATTGCTTTTTGTCAATATCCTATCATGCTGTTTTTTATTCCGAGAAGAGATATATAAAACTGTGCTAAAGTACAACTTCAACCTACAGTGGTTTTCCAATCAAATTTAAATAGCCAATGACCTGATTAATTCATCAAGCCACTGGTATTCTTATTTAATATTTGTGAAACGCTCTGGTGAGTATCTTCTATTCTTCCTAAGCCTAGGTCGGTGTTCATACCATAATTTAACCTCCATATAAAAATGAGCCGTTTTACGACATGCTCAGGTCATTAATTTCAATACATATGAATTGATAGTCCATTCTTCGGTTTCGCTTTGTGATTCCCAATCAATATTAGCGAGGATTTTTCTTTAAAATAAGTACATTCACGGATAGTGGTGCCGCATTGAATACAAATTCTCTACCTGCGCCATATAAAATCTCCACTCTGTCACGTACATGCTCCGGATCCTCAAGAGTGTTCTCTGCATCAGCCTTTCCTGTAAGATATTCCACTCTATATTCTGGCTCCACATCACAATCCAGGGTAATCCGGACATCATCCACATTTTCTGAAAAGTTGACCACTTTTACGATAACCTCTTCATCGGTATCCGTGCATACAGAACACATGGAAGGATAATTCGGGAGTTCAACAGTCTGAATCAGTTCGTCGTTCAGATATAAATCAACCTCGGTATCCCTTAATACATAGTGAACCTTATTAAATTCTCCATACTGCACGTTCACATTGACCGACTCAGCAACAGGCTCGAGTCTGAAGGCGCCTCTCATAAGAGTAGCCTGACCATCTCTGAACATCCACCTTAACGGCTCAAGATTGAACAGCATCCACGGATCCCTCGGATTCGGGTTCATACGATCATAGAAGCTGAATGGCTTCGGTGCACATAGCATTCCCACACCGGTATCCTGCTCTTTCTCCATATAGAGTTCAGCTTCGAATTCATATACTCTTTTGTCAACATCAGCATCGGTTCCGAGTGCCACCGCCGAGAACACCTTAAATGGAGGCTTTTTGCGTGACATTTCATTGTCATCGTCCATAACCACCATTTTACAGTTATCTGCATCGATCACTTTACCAAAGATATTCTTATATGGTTCTGCTTCGATTCCATTAAGCCTTGCATTCCGATATTTCACTCCGAAATCACCGGTAATCATCGGTAGACCGTGAAGATCACGATAGATCTTACCCGTTTCCTCATCAGAAGCAATAACCTTCTTACCCCGGTTATTACCGAATAGCTTAAACACATAGTAGCTTGGAATTCCATAGCTTCTATAATTGTCAAAGATCAGAAGATTCGGGTACCACGAATAAAAATGTACATGTTCAAAGAGCGGGGCATACGAGCACATCTTCACTTTATCCTGATTACGCTCGAATCCAACCATGAACATGGCCTCTGATACCGCTGCACGAAGCTGTCCCTCATATGTCTGATTAACAGCAAACTCCCCGATATATACATCTGGCTTTGTACGATCATAATTATCATATAGGCCGACATTTTCAGCGTAGAACTCTGGCATGTTGTAAAAATGATCATCCACGATATCGCACTTTGTTCTCTCACTATGGTCATTGGAGATGATGAGCATATCTGGATATTCATTAAGGATGGCCTTGCGAATCTGCTCAAAACGGCTCTCATATTCCGGACCGCTGTTCTCATTACCAATCTCCAGATATTTGATAGAAAAAGGAGCCGGATGTCCCATAGATGCACGCAGACCTCCCCATTTGGAATCAACAGATCCCATCGCATACTCCAAGGCATCTAGCGTATCCTGTATGATATCCTCCATCTCATTATCATTAAAGTAAATTGGCCCACGACCCTGACAGGTCATGCCACAGTTGCACACATAAAGAGCCTGAAGGTTTAGATCTTCGCAAAGTTGCAGGTACTCATGAAACCCCAGTCCGTTGGTCGTGCGGTAATGCCACAGAAGCCAGTGACTTGGGCGTTCCCACACCGGTCCGACCGTTTTCTTAAATAACATGGCAGTCTCCTTAGTGAAACCTTCTACGATGCACCCTCCCGGAAATCTTAGGAACGCTGGCTTCATCTCCTGAAGTTTCATAACCAGATCCTTTCTGAGGCCATGATTCATATAAGTATCCGATGGCATAAGCGACATGAACCCAAAAACAACATCACCGCCATCAGGCGCGGTAATCACAAACTCAGCAGTTCCTGTCGTTGCCACAGAAGTAAGAACAGCATCGTATCTGGTCCACTCCGAGTTATTAATCTCAATTGATGCTTTAGAAAGCAACTGTTCCTTATCTATCGTATTCACGCCTTCCATTGGCTCTGTGCGAACAACAGATAATTCAAGCCTGACCCTTTCCGCAGCTTTGGCAAACATATAAAAATGATAACTTCTCCCCTCTTCCTGCGGAACTCCGGCATATCCAATATTTCTTATGCTTCCATTCTTGTGAAAGCTTACCTTCAGTGACACCCTCCGGTTAACATTCAGTGTATCAGTATCATCAATTTCCATCTCCGCATCATTGCAGTACCAGGCAGGGATGGGTGTAGCCTTAATTTTTCCTTTCATGACCCAATCGGTCATACCCTCTCCGTTGTTGAACTCGTCAATCCATCCGGTTGGAGAAACAAAAGTCTTTCCAGCATCAGAAGTTGTACAGCCTTCCGGAAGAAGAGAATCCTCGAACGTTCTGTTTCTGAGAAGCTCTGGATATAGTCCTCCGTCTCCTGCATGACTGATGTCCTCAAAAAATATGCCGTATAAATCCGGTGCCGTGTCAAAGCGTTTCTGTTTTGTTTTTACATTAATCCTGCTCATTATGATTTCTCCTTTTGACGATTATCATCGTTTATTTTTATATACTCTTATAAAGTCCATCCACTCTTATTTTTCGCAAGCATCTTTCCTCCATCCTAAATGGCATTTGTGGGCAATTATTTTACAATAGCAGGAGTTCACCATTGTATCATTATGCTTCTTATAGCATCTTTAAACTTTCCGCATTTTCCCTTATACGAGCAATATCTGCCGAATCTAGCGTAATATCTGATCCCTTTACATTATCTTCTAATTGTTCTATCTTTCTAGCACCACACAAGACATTCATATGATTGCCTTGAGCTAGTAACCAGGCAATTGCCAAATGAGTTGGTGTGCAATTATACTTTAAGCAAAGATCCTTCCAGCTGTCTACCATGTCAACCACCCTCGGAAGATTTTCAGGCTTAAAAGCCTTCTGATCATAACGGGTAGTACCTTCTACAGCTACGTAATCTCTTCTTATTTTTCCTGTTAGAAGTCCCTGTTCCAAAGGAGAATAAGCTTGAAAAGTTATACTATGTTTTTTTGCTATGGGAAGAAGATCTTTTTCAACTCTCCGATCAATGATACTATATTTTTCTTGGATTAAGTCCAGTTGACCATATTTCGTATAATCTTCAATGTGGCTTATATTCACATTAGATGCACCGATGGCCCGGATTTTTCCTTCTTTCTTTAATTCTGTTAAAGCTTCCATTGTTTCACTGACAGGTGTTAAAAAAGGTTCTTTACTTTGCCAATGAGTAATATATATATCAATATAGTCCGTACCTAAACGTCTCAAACTGTTCTCCAGGTCATCTCGAATGGCTCTTCTCGTAAGATTTCTGTATACATTCTTACCATCCGCACTGAAAAAGAAGCTTCCTTCTTCATCCGTCCATCGTAAACCGCATTTCGTTGAAATAAGAACCTTGCTTCGTCGGTCAGAAATCGCCTTCCCCACTACTTCTTCGCTATGTCCAAAGCCATACACAGGAGCTGTATCAATCAAATTAATACCTTGATCTATAGCTGCATGAATCGTTCGAATCGATTCCATATCATTATTCTCGCCCCACCAAGTACCTCCGCCTATTGCCCAGGTTCCAAGAGCTACTACTGATGCATTTAGATCAGATTGTCCAATTCGTTGATATACCATAATCTACCTCCTTTGCTATCCCTTAATAAAGTACCTGCTATTGATGACCAACAAAACTTTCATCATCTTTTATATAATTATTACATATTAAATAAGAACTTAAAAGTACCAATGTGTATAAAAACGATAAGAACCACTCGAATCCCGTTATCCGCTTAATTGAGAAAGGACATGTGATACTGATTTTCAAGTATTACATGTCCTTTCTCATAATATGATTCATAATGATTCATATAAATAAATCAGAAAGAATATATCATGGCCCCGTTGGCTCATGTTATCACAAAGCCTTATATCGTCCGTTTGATTTAAAGTAGTTACATACAACAGAAGTATTATTCTCCACAATATCCGAAACATTGGTTTGGTAAATTGAAAAACCACTTTCCCATTCATTCGGAAAATTAATAATTCTGTAGGTACTTTCCTTTTATTTATGAAAGTAAAGGTAATATCCAGGAAAAATTACAATAAATATTTGACAATATTAAAAAAATATGTTATTTTTAACTTACCAACCAGTTGGTTGATTATTCTGATAATGGAGGTCTTTATTATGGGGCAGGGATCTGTAACAAAGGAACGGATCTTTCAGGTAGCACTGAAGACCTTTGCGTTACACGGTTTTGAAGGTGCACGTATGGATAAGATAGCTGCCGAAGTCGGTATTAATAAAGCTTCTCTTTACTTTCATTTTAAAAGTAAGGAAGATATTTTTCGGGAGCTTTTTCAAGATATTATAAAGAAATACCAGGATAAGATGAAGACAATCGTTACTGGATTCAAAGATATGCCATGTAAAGAGCGTTTAAAGGCGATATATCAAGAATATCTGGAATACAATTTGGATAATGCTGAAATGGATTTCTGGAATCGGATATATTATTTGCCACCCTCCAATCTGAGAGAAGAAATTATTTCGATTACTTCAGAAAGCAAGAAAGAATTTATTGCTGATCTGGCTATTATTATGGAGGAAGGTATAAAGAAAAAGGAACTTCAGCCAATGAATCCCTATCATATGGCGAACGCATTTTACTATATTCTGACCTGTATCGATTTATCGTCAGACTTAATGGATAAGGAACAGGCTCTCTTAGAAATGGATAGCTGTTTTGAAGTTCTATGGAATGGAATAAAAGGTATGTAAGTACCTTTTATTTTATCATCATTATTCTACCAACTAGTAGGTAGATGTAGTGTCAGAATCGAAAACTTTTGAAAATAAAGAGTCATTTTGAAAGATTAATAATTTAAAAGGAGGACATTTATATGGAACAAAGAGTTTTAGGAAGATCAGGTATTAAGGTAAGCCCTATGGGCCTGGGCAGCTGGGCTATCGGAGGTCAATTTTACATGGACAATAAAATTGATGGCTATGGTGAGACCGACGATCGCATGTCAATCGCAGCAATCCAAACCGCGCTGGATTTAGGTATCAACTTTATCGACACCTCAGATTCTTATGGCATTGGACATAGTGAACAGTTAATCGGAGAGGCTATAAAGGGTCGTAGATCTGAGATCGTTCTCGCCACCAAGTTCGGTTACATTGGTAGTGAAGCGACAAAAACCCTTCATGGTTACAACGTATCTCCGGATTATATTGAAAGAGCCTGCGATGCTTCTTTGAAACGTCTCCAGACAGATTATATTGACCTCTATCAGCTTCACGTGTGGGAAATTAGTCTCTCGGAGATTGAATCTGTAATCCCAACCCTTGAAAAACTCGTCTCCAAAGGAAAGATCAGAACTTATGGCTGGAGTACAGATTTAACAAGCGGTGCCAAATTATTTGCAGAGCAACAAAACTGTAGTGCCATTCAGCAACAGTTAAATATCCTTGAGGGTAACCAGGAAATTACGAAGTTATGTGAGGAAAAGGGACTTGCCAGTATTAATCGAAGTCCTTTAGCAATGGGATTTTTAAGCGGTAAATTTAAGAGAGACACTACGATACCTAAGGACGATGTCCGCGGAGCTGGTCATTCCTGGGTGGGGATATTCAAGGATGGTAAACCAAATCCCGCTGCTTATGATAAACTGACTGCCATCCGTGACATTTTAACTACGGGAGGAAGGACTTTAGTTCAGGGATCCCTCGCTTGGATATGGGCTAAAAGTGGTGTTACCATTCCGATTCCAGGTTTTAAAACCGTAGAGCAAATTAAAGAAAATGCCAAAGCCATGGAATTTGGTCCACTTTCTCAAGATCAGATGATGGAAATAGACAAAATATTAAAGAGTATGGATTAATTATGTTTACCCCCGATATTTTTTCATAGATGACGAAGGTCCCAGGATTTTAGCCCGAATTCTGGGACCTTTGCTATAATATCTCTTTGGGAATCCACTGTAGCAATTTATTGTTAATGCAGGCAAACCTAATCGTCCCCCTCCCATAGCACTCTATCTGGTTAGTTCATACAGGAAGTTAAGCCTTAATTTATTATGATCTTTCCCTTCCAATTCTCATTACAGTTCTGTGCTACAAGTAAACATTCTGAAGAGCTATCGGCTGATAAAACTAAGTCTCCTTTATGTGACCAAATGGAGCTACAGCCACCAGCCTCCGTATCATAGTATGCTCCAACATAATTAGACATTAGAACGTTCATTGAATATTCCTTCGCAATATATTGTAAGCGTTTGAGCCCTTCTTGAATTCCATTAGTAGAGTAAAAGATACTTGCAGCATAATAATTAGATTTCTTGTTTTTAACATGCTGTATATGTTCATCATTTTCAATATCATAACATATCGCAAATGACAGATGCTCATTATTAAGTGTTATGTCCGGGTCATATTGTGTACTTAGGAAATAATACTGCTCTTCTCCTTGATGTAGATACTTCTTAATATATATCATCTGATGATTGGCCGGTGTAAAAATAAACGAAGAAATATATAGTCGATTTTCCAACAACAAAGGTGCACCAGCTACAATCATAATATCATGTTCTATTGAAGCATTTTGAAAACAAGCTAATCTGGAATCGTTGTTAATAAAACATTGTTCTCTTGCTAACTCTCGTTCGTATCCAGTGATCGATAATTCAGGAAAAATAATAATCTTTGCGTCATTTTGAGCCGCCAGCTTAATATAATCCATATGTTTTTCAATATTTTGCTTATAATCCATCCTGACGGTCTTAATTTGTGCAACAGAGAAAATAGTATTACTCATATAGAATACCTCCAATAATTAGATGGATACTTTATATCACTGGAATACATTCAACATGCACCATGATGTTTTTTTATTATAAGCAAACTACAGCTCTATGTCGAATTAGAATTACTAAATTTACCTATTATCTGTATTTATTACATTTTACATATGTAGGCTTTCAGGGTCGATATCTCAGATGAGTAAATAACTTACGCTTTTAATTAGATGTCAATTGAGAACCAAATCGGATACGTCATATTTTGATTATGTGATTCATATAAGTTTAGACGTCTCATCATGCTTCTTCTATGCTTTTTCTTATCTCATCTATATTATCCTTATTAACTATAGCCCAAAATATCCTGACTGGCCTTTTTCCTTTTAGCTCTTTTACATCAATGCAAGAATAAGATCCAAATCTCTCTTGTATCGTCTGTTTTATTGCTTTAATCTTCGCTCCTCGCTCTTTTCCCTCTAAACCATCAAATTGCAACAGTCTTTCTATCTCTATTGCAGTATCGACTATATTCCAATCATTTTCATCAAGAATTATTTCATACATTAACTCAACAAGCGCAGCTCCGCAAGCCACAACCTGAATATTAAAATCAACCTTTGCATTCAAATAAAGGCTGTTAAAATCATTTATTGCCTTCTTTAATACTAGGTCATTTCCGCTGTCCGCTCTTTTATATCTAAGCATCTGAATTCTCACATCAGCTCTTATTTCATCTATATCAAATTTTATATTCCGACTCTCACACTCTTGCTGAGCACGCTCCAAATACTTATTCCTTACTTCATTAATATCAAGCTCTATAAAGTGTAAATGTGACAACATCCAAATATCATAAAATTGTTTTATTTGCTCGTCCAGTCTGTCATTTTGAACGCCTATAGTGTTTGGTCCAAGTGTGGTAAGCTTATCCGCAAACAAATGATTTAGTGACAATATTTGATATTCTGACTCACTGTTTACGGCAAATATATTACTGCCATTAACAAGCTTGTACTCGATAGGTCCTCTTTGCATAATGAACTCGACTTTTACTTCCTGAGTAGAATTATGCTTTTCATCACTTCTTAACTCTTTTGGAGTTAGTACAGATGGAACTTCAACATAGTATGTATAAAGTGGAAATGAGGTCTTTGGATTACGCGGTTTATATTCCTTCCATGAGAAAACACCGCCATTTTCATTGAATTGACTCACTATAGTCTCAAGTACGTAATCAATCTCTTCCTTACTTCCATTAAAAATCATGTCTATATCTATACTTGTTCTTTGTGCTTCTATCGGCAAGTAGAACTGTGTCGCTGCTCCACCCTTAAGTACTATTCTTTCTTTAAAATTCTCCTGAATTTGCAGAAATAATTCTAAATCCCATAAGAACTTTTCCATTCTCTCCATGTTTTTAAAACCATATTCATGCATTCTGGCTTCAAAGGTTTCTCGAAGAAAAGCTTCTGGTTTATTGATTAATCTGTCCTTATATGATCCCACAGTTTTCCTCCTAAATGTATTTAACAATTTCTTTTGCACCTTCAGATACATATTGATTTTCAACAATATATCTAATATCAAATTGTAAATTTCTCTTATATGACATAGTGATCATCTTCTGCTTATCTATTGCTCCGAGACGAATCATATTGCTATATGTTCTTCCAAGCTCCTGTAACGACATAGGATATGCATTTCGTGTTATAGCATAAAACAAATCTATAAATGCTTTTTCAGTTAATGCAACATTATTTTCAGAATAACTAAAATTGTCGGTGATATAGATAATAACATTAGGCCTCATAATTGAATTAATATAGTTGCTATCAAGGTTTTTCATCGTATTTGCTTTGATGGCTATTATTTCGTTTTCTTTAAGTAAACGTATAATTTCCTCTTCCGTATTCTTTTTCACAAATAACATAACTGGATATTCTTCCGGAATATGCTGCATGAATTTTAAAACAATATCTATTCCTGAAAAATAATAATCGTATCCTTCAGAATCTAAAATATACCCAACTTTTTTCGCTGTCTCTGAGAGGTATACTGCCGATTTCCCTTTTATCTCATTAAGTGAATAAACCCCATTCCTAATTCTTTTTAAATAACCTTCCTTTACCAAATTATATATAACCCAATATATACTATTTGCTTTTAGATCCGGGAATAGTAACGAAATATCAGACACCATAATATATACCTGATTACTTAAATTTTCTTTAATTATATTGTATTTAGCTTCTAGTGATGAGGGTTTCTTCATAGACATCTCCTTAATCTATAATCATGCCGCAAATATAATATTTGCGGTTACTTTTATGATTACAATTTCTTTTCTCTATTATACAACTATAATAAAATAAAATCAATAAAATAGCCGCAAATATTATATTTGCGGCTATTTTTTTATTTAAATATAAAAATATACCATTGTAATATTGATTATAAATACTACAATAAAACTGTGACGATCATCTATTTCGAAACCGCCCCTATAATCACTGTTCCAATCCAAATAATCGAAGCCACAATAGCAAGCGCCAATATGATAAACCATGCTATCGTCACCTTAACACATCGTTTTTCTTTTAGTGCTAATACCATCATGGATATCACATCTACCGTGAAGAAGAACTGAAAGATGCTCGTAATAACTGAGAGAAACTTTCCATGAATCTTTTCTTTATAGGACATCCATATATATCCTACGGAAAATGGCGCCGCACCCACCATTGCAATCCATCCCAAAATTGATAGAGTAGTTGCAATCGTTGGTCCAACAAACGCCATGATAACGACGGGTGTAAACATAAGCAATAACGAAAGTACAATTGTCAATCCTCCAACAATATATAAAGGAATTAATGAATACTTGATTAGGATTGCGCAATTCAGTAACCTGATTCTACCAACCTTATCTTTAAGCAAGATAACTACAATAAGATTGATAATCCCTAAAAATAATGGGAATTCACAAGACCAGATCGCAAGCTTTTCACTCTCCATAATGCTATTTACTACAGCAAAAATAACTGGATAAATATATATAGCAAGTGCATAAAATCCGGCTAATATGTATATTGGATGAAATCCTTTTTTATACTGATCATTCACAATAAACTACCTCACTTATTTCGGTACTTGAATCGTATCTAACATATATTGCCCTACCACGTTAATATCAGGAGTAGTACCGTCACCCACATCCGTAACTGCTATATCAATCAGATAATTATTTATGTATAAATCATAGAGTACCTGCTTAATTACATATTCTTTACCTTCTATTTTTTTTGAAAGTTATATTGAAATCTTCAAGTATTACTACAACTTTATTCGAATTTATACCCTAGGCTTAAAATTAATGTTCCCTTCCTTGCTGTATATTATTAGGCAAGCCTCTGCGGGCATCTTACTTTCTTACTTCCAGGTATTCCTGATATACTTTGCTCCAAATATAGTTCTTTAATTCCAAAAATCTTGGTTCCATTCTGGTTTCCTGGCTACGTGGATGCGGAATATCAATATCCACAATTTCCTTAACGCATCCGGGTCTTGCACTCATAATCACTACCTTCTGTCCCAGAATGATCGCTTCATCTACATCATGAGTAATAAAGTAACAGGTCTTTCTCTCTTTTTCCCAGGTCTCAAGAAGCTCCTGCTGAAGCTGTGTTCTGGTCTGGGCGTCCAAAGCACCGAAGGGCTCGTCCATCAAAAGGATGGATGGGTTCACCGCATATGCTCTTGCTATGGCAACTCTTTGCTTCATACCGCCGGACAGCTCCTTGGGATAATGGTTCACAAAGTCCTCAAGCTGTACCATTTTGATATACTTCATCGCAATCTCTTCTGCTTCTTTTCCCTTAATTCCTTTCAGCTTTAATCCGAACATTACGTTCTTCTTCACTGTCAACCAGGGAAATAATGCATACTGTTGGAATACCACGCCTCGTTCAATTCCGGTTCCGGATACTTCCTTTCCATCGCAGAACACTTTACCGGAGGTTGGTGTATCAAGACCTGCTATAATATTTAATAAGGTGGATTTACCACATCCCGAAGGTCCAACAACAGTAATAAATTCATTCTCTTTAATGTCCAAGCTGACGCCGTTAAGCGCAACCATTTCGCCATTTCTGGTGTTAAACACCTTGCGGACATTATCTATTTTCACTTTTACACTTCTCTCTTCTCCTGCCATCCTGTAAACCTACCTTCTAAGAATTTCACTAATTTTTCAACCAACATTCCGATAATACCAATAATAATGATGTATAATAACATAGGCGCTGATTCAAAGCTGTTATTCAATGATCGAATTCTCATACCCAGACCGGCAACCGCTCCCGTTGATTCTGCTGCGATCAGTGTTGTTAATGCGGTAGAGCTTCCCAGTCTGATTGCTGTAATGATAAATGGTAAGGTTGCAGGTGCAATTACCTTAAAGAAAATATCCTTATCGCTTGCGCCTAATACCTTTGCTGCCTTAATCAGAGTATGATCCACATTAATAACACCCTGATATATAGTAACTGTCATGATTAGAAAGGTTGCTATGGTAATAACGATAATCTGTGGTTTACGTCCGACACCTGCTGATATAACGATCAAAGGAACGTATGCCAGAGGCGGAATATTACGTATAAACTGGATCCATGGTTCGATGATATTTCTGACCGGTGCATACCATGCCATTAATATTGCCACCGGTAGGGATAATATAAAGCCAATTCCAAACCCTGCTATTACCGAAATTAAACTGCTTGATATATCCGTCCAGAACACTCCTCGCGAAATCATAGTTCCCATTGCCTTTAATGTAACAACTACATTCGGAAAGCTTCTTGCCGTCTGTGGATTGAGTGACAAAAGATACCACAAAACCATTGCTGTCGCAAATGACATCGCTAACCAAGCCAATTTGGGAATTTTGCCGACCTTCTTTTTATTTTTCATATTAACCTCCATTTTGTCGATAACCCACGAATTTGGGCGCCAGCACAAATTCGCTCTCCTTTATCATTTCAAATAATACTTTTTTGTTATAATGTTATTTTAGCATTCTGCCTGTAAATTATAAGGTTGAAATTTTTTCACCCTTTTTTCTTCCGGGATAAGGTGCTTACATAATAGGTAGTAGCTATATGATGCAAAGGAGTGAATTCATGAATATAACATTAAAGTCCGAGGGCTATCAAATCACAGTCAATACCATAGGAGCCGAGCTAAAATTCTTCCAAGCTCCATCCGGTAAAGAATTTATCTGGAATGCAGACCCTGCTTATTGGATGCGTTCCTCACCCCTGTTATTTCCCAGTATCGGTAATGTGAGAGATAATAAAACGATTATAAATGGTACAGAGTACCCTATGCCAAAGCATGGCTTTTGCAGGGATATGGAATTTACCGTGGTATCCTCCGGTAAAGCTCATGCAACCTTTTCATTAGCATCTAATGAAGATACCTTGAAATATTATCCCTACCATTTTGAATTATTACTTTCCTATGAACTGAATGGGAATAAAATAAAGGTAGTCTATGAAGTATGTAACAAATCCGAAGAGATTATGTATTACCACATCGGAGCTCATCCGGGATTTATGTGCCCCTTAGAGGTAGGAGAAACCCTTGAGGATTATGTATTGCAATTAGATCAGAAGGAACATATCTCATCCATCGTATATGACCTCCAAAAGCTCTGCTTTCAATCATCAAAGGCTGGTATCACTTTAGAAGACAGCCCCCTTCTTCCTCTATCTGCAGAATTGTTCGATCAGGATGCCATTTATTTTCGTCATACCGGCTCACATGGTGTCAGCCTGCTTAATCCGGTAACAAAGAAGGGGATTCATATGGCTTATCCCGACTTTTCTTCCATTGCCTTTTGGACACCTGCCGGTGGTAATGCCCCATTTCTTTGCCTGGAGCCCTGGAATGGCGCAGCCATATTCGACGATGAGGATGATGTGTTCTCTCACAAGAGGGACATTCAGTCTCTTAAACCGAATGAGGCCGCATTCTATAAGCTGGAGATTTCATTACTTGGATATTGAGCTAGTGGAATCGTGTAAGAACCATATACAGGAATAGAGAAAACATGAAGGGGTGTTCTTAGAGTATGACACTGAAAGATATTGCGAAGGAAGCCGGCGTTTCTATTTCAACCGTTTCCAGAATTCTCAACGGTAACAATACCAATGCTGCAAGAAAGGAGGTCTAGGACAGAGTATGGGAGATTGCCCGCTACGGAGGTTATGTTCCCAACTCTTCTGCACAGTCCTTAAAGTCAGGCACCAAGGCTAAGAAATCCACAAAGTCCATAGCCTGCATCTATGCCCGTTCGACTGACGCCAAAAATGATGCCTTCTTCTCTGCACTTACCAGAAGTATGGAGCAGGAGGCATTAAAGGAGGGTTTTATCGTAAAATACTCCTTTACCGCCTATGATATCCACAATCCTGCCACACATCATCAGATTGTAAACAATGAGGTGGATGGAGTGGCTGTTCTGGGAAGGTGTGATAAAGAGACTTTAAAATTCCTCAAGCTTCATTTTAAAAAGGTGGTATATGCCGGACTAAACGCCTTAGATGCGGAATATGACCAGGTAATCTGTGATGGCTATGTCGTTGCTTCCGACGCCATGGAATATCTCATTCAGCTGGGTCACACAAGAATCGGATATATCGGAGAGATGCAGAAGGAGGTACGATATCTGGCATATTGTGACATCTTAAAGAAGCATCATATTCCTATTGATAAAAACCTAATCACCAATGTTCCCATTTCTTCAGATGGAGGATATCAGGGAGCAAAGTGGATTCTCGGTAATACCGGGGATGTGACTGCCTTCTTCTGTATCAATGACATTACTGCCATCGGTGCCCTCAAGGCTATTCAGGACTGCAATTATAAAGTCCCCGAGGATATCTCCGTCATTAGTATGGATGATATTGATATTTCTCAATATGTATCTCCCATGCTGACAACCATGCATATTCCAATCGAGGAAATCGGAAAAATGACCGCTAAGATACTGATCGACCGTATTAACAGCGGGCATTCCCTTCCATTAAAAATATCACTACCATATTATCTGGTAAAAAGAGAAAGCTGCTCCATATGTAAGAGAAAATAAAAGAAAGGATATGACACCGTTCAAGGTGACATATCCTTTCTTTATATATGTATTCTATTTTACAATAACAGAAACCTTAAAGGTTTTTGTCTTGCCGCTATAAAGAGTTGTCTTAACTGTAATAACTGCCTTTCCGGCTTTCTTCGCTGTGATTTTACCCTTGCTGTCTACACTTGCCACCTTTGAATTACTGGATTTGTAAGTAATCCTTACTGCCCCTATCGCGCTGCCGGAGGTCTTGTCCTTGAGATCCTTCACTTGTTCCAGTGTCTTCGGTAGATTTACCTGTATCACTGCAGTTTTATTTTTGTTTGACCCTGGCTTCAGAGTTACTTTCTTAGGCTCAACACTGATCTGATTTCTTAAGGAAGTAATGATTTCTTCCTTCGCCTGCTTGGGCAGCAGCACATACTGAGAACAGTAGACAACCTTTATTGTTATATAACCATCCCTGTCAACCACATAATTTGAGCTGTATGGCAGCGTTTCCAGCTTTCCACTTTCAGAATTATAGTGGTATAGATACAGCCTATCCCCTTCAGAATATCCCATATTACCTACATACATTCTGATACTTGCCTGAGAAGGTAAATCTCCATCATGACTAAAATTGATAAGTAAACCACCTTGGTTATTAGTGCCTGTATGGGAATTACCCAACAGCTTTGCCAGATCCTTATTCTCCTCTACTCTCTGAATACTAAGAGAAAGATCCAAATCTTCTATTTTCTTGTCCGACGCGGCTATATCACTGCCTTTAAAGCTCCATGTATACCTTTCTTTCCCATCGTTATCCTTCACTGATATATTAAGATCCGTACCGCTTTCTCTTGCGTCTCTGATTCTATCGGAATCTAATTGTGTACCTGTTGGTACAGGTGTCGGTGTAGGTGTGGGTGTCGGTCCCTCTATAGCAGCACCACCTCCGCTTGGTGGTGTATAAGATGGTTCCGGCGTCGGCTTCGGTGTAATAGCATTTTTGATCGTGAAGGTCTTAATTACTGTTCCCCCGTAGTTATCCATTCCGTAAATATATACCGTTGCTGTGCCCGGATTAATATTGTTTGTATACCTGACCTGATAATCCCTTTCTTCTTCTAAGGAGGTCGTACCGTTTACACCAACTACTGCAGGCTTAATCTCGCTTCCTGAATAAATAATGTTATCTATTCCAGTTAAGGTAAACCAGCTATCACTTATGCCTTGGGCAATCCTTCCATGATTATTTATTCCATAATTACTGTCAAGCATCTGAAACCTGGATATATCCTGGGCTGTGAGTGTATACCCATCAGCAGGCTTTAATACCTGTTTTCCAATAGTATAAAAATAATAATAATAATTTTTATCCGGATATCTATTTTCATAATTATATATTGCTAGTGAAATTACCGGCATGTCCTCTGATAGTTGACCTCCTACTACAACAGTTGCTTTATCATACGGGTAGTATGCTTCATCATATAATGCTATCTCATTGTCACTGGCAATAGATGCATTACCTGATATAGTAAGTAGCGAACAATCTAATTCTATACCATTTCCTACAGTTGTACCTTTCTCATCCAGTCCGGTATTTCCGAAGACTTCTCCCCCAGACATATTAATATGAGATGTATAGGATGACAGCCCTCCGCCTAGTTCTGCTTTATTATTATATATTTTCCCACTTGATATGTTTATGCTTCCATCAGAGGCAATACCGCCGCCTCGTATGGCAGTATTATCATGAATATTCCCGCCGGATATGGTTGTAAATCCACCCTCCGAATGGTTTATACCGCCACCACACCCTTGTTCTGCTATGTTGTTTCTGATGCTCCCCCCAAGGATAGTGACTTGCCCAAAAAAATTATCGATGCCTCCTCCATCACGGGACACATAATTATTCTGAATAACTCCACCATACATAAATAATGTCCCGTCTTCATGATGTCCGAAATTCTCTATGGCACCTCCCTTATTTGAAATATTATCCTCTAAGACTATTCCGTTATGTAAGATAACTCTTCCCCGATTTTCTATGATTGAAGAGCTATAGGACATTTTTTCTTTATTACCGTTAATTGTAAGCAGTCTTACCTCAGGCCCTCCATCAAGTTCACTATTGCCTAGTTCCAACTGACCGGTTACACTAAACATGTTTCCACTATATGAAGGATCACGTAATATAGTATAGGGCTCACCTTCGTTAATAAGCTTAATTGCACCACTTATATCGATACGTTCCTTTAGATTTATATCCGAGCAAATATGTACAGTTCCAATGCCGCTGCCAATAGTATCAACAGCCTTTACCAATGTGGCAAAGGGTGAATCCTTAGTACCTGTATTACCGTCATCACCATTCTTCTCATCCACATAAAAGTCCATGACTAATCCAATATACTTTAAAGTTCCATCCTCGGCCAGATAATAGTCTGTTACTGTAGGATCAATTATGAACTTTTGATAGTTATTACGAATAACAGTCTCATCTCCCTGTAGGGTCTCTCTTCTGGGAAAACATTTTTTTAATGCAAGCATTATTTTTTCTGAACTACTTAAGTCATTCTCTATTTTAATAAATGCCTTTTCACTTAACAGAAGCTTATTGCTTCCATCATTCTTCTGAGGAATGGATGCACTGTCAGATAAATGAATAGCTCCCTCACAATCTATCGCCACACCGTTGAAAGAACTATTTTCTTCAATCCTGCCGCCCTTCATAATAAAGGTGCCATTATTGTCGTTATATAGGGCTCCTGCAGTGCTTCCCATGCACTTACTGATACTGCCACCCTCCATAATAAAGGTACCATAATTGTCTATAGCGGAATACAACATATGTTTAAAGCCTGTTATAGTGCCTCCATACATATAAGTTGTTCCTCCATTGTAAAGCGCACAGTGATCAGAGTCATCCTCCTCATTAACGAATATTTTTATCCCTGGATATATCTTGAGTATACCGGAATTACTAATGAATCTAAATGGTTCACCGGTTATAAGCAGCTTAGGTGACTCGTCATTTCCCTCGCCTTCGGCTCCAAGAGTAAGACTACCGGTATTGGAGACATCAAGTATATATGAAGCACTATTGCTTCTTATGGTATGTGGTTCAGAGCCATAGTTTAGTATGGTAACTTCATTATTTATACTAATTGTGCTGTTTATTACCAGATCTGAACAGATATATAGGACACCCTTCTTCATGCCTTTATCTATGGCGCTAACTGCATCCTGTATTGTTGAGTAGGGCTTCTCTATGCTTCCGTCACCATCCCCTTCCGTGTAGTTGGCATCAACATAATACACACTAATAGCGTTAGCATATATAGCAGATCCGGATACAGTTTCTGCACCTTCCATACCGTATGAATGAATTATTGCTTCTTCTTTGTTATTATCCAATACTGTCATGTCATTTCTAGCATAGGCTTTCGTATTGATTACGCCAAGAAGCATACATATGCTTAATAATACAGCCAGTGCCTTCATTCTTCGAAATCTTACCATCTATTATCCTCCCTCAATAAAATCAATAAATGCTCTGTTATGATATATATATCCATTATTAGTCTTATTATAATACGTTTTGATAAATTTAACACTGTCCAAAGGTACAGTCAGAAGATATAATTCTACATTTTTTTTTTGCTTTTTACATGATTTGAAAAAAGAAGGAGCAGTTGTTTGTCCTTCTCCCAAAAGTTAGACCTAAAAATCTAACGATCGGAGGTCAGGACATACAATATTATCAACCTCTGCACTTGTATATAATAGCTTTTCAGTAGGATACCTTTCCTTAAAATAGCGAATAAACCCCTTAAGTGCCTCTTTACCATAGCCATGCCCATGCAATGACTCATCGATCATGAACCTGCTCATGGACCAGCCATGTAATTCTTCATCAAAGTCATATAATATGAATCCAACCATTTTCTCTACATCATATACCACTTTTACACTGTCTAAATGTACAGTCAGAAGATACAGTTCTACTTTTATATAATAGTATCTGATTTACAATAATCTCTGAATTGTGGTATAATTTAGGTAATTTAGTTCACTAATTAAACATTATGCGTATATTGAGACCAGATATAGCGTTGGTTCACTTACTTAGGGGGAAGGTTATGGAACAGCAGGAAAAAATTAAAAAAAAAGAGCATTTAAAAACATTATCTATTCAGTCCGACTAATGTGGGGAATTAGAAAAGGGGCTGTTCTACATTCTGCCATAGCAAAGGCATTTGAATATATTGCATGGGTATTCTACAGCTACTTTTTTATCCGATATGTGGTTGGAGCAATTCAAGATGAAAGAGGCTTTTATCATATTCTCCAGTTCATCCTTATATCGGGAGGATTCTTTATAATAGTCGCTCTCTATTATTCCTATATTGAGGGAGCCTATATCCCTCTGGCTGGTACGATAATTTATCAAAAGCTTTACCGAAAGCTTTATGAGAAAGCCGGTAATGTGGAGCTTCGATGCTTTGAAGACAGTAGCTTCTACAACAGATATACTCTCGCTGTGGATGGTGCCAGTGATAAACTGATACTGGTTATTCAGAATTTCTTTGGTATTTTTACCGGAGGAATCGCAGCGATTGTTGTATTTTCAACCATGTTTATGATTGATAAGTTTGTCGTACTATTTATTGTATTTCCAATCGTGGGTAACTTCTTATTCGGCTACCTCTATCATAAAGCAGAATATGAGAGAGATAAAGCAATGGCACCATATAAGAGAAGAATCGACTATGTGAACCGTGTCATGTATCTGGCGGATTATTCTAAGGAAATGCGTTTATCGAAGGTATTTCATATTCTAAAGAATAAATACGAGGAAGCTCTGCAAGGAATAATTAAGACTGCTGATCAATATGCCCTAAAGATCAACGTGCCAACCTGGATTCGTAATTATCTTACCTTTACTGTCATGTTTGAAGGTGTACTTATGTACGGAGCCTATCGTGCAATAGTAGGGAAATCGATAGATTTGGCTGAACTAGCCGTGCTTTCCAGTACAATGGTGTCCGCCTCCTGGATTCTGATTCGATTTACCGAAAGTCTTATGGAGTGTATGAAGCAGGGTTTATTTGTTGAGAATTTAAGGACATTTCTTGAATATGAGGAAAAGCTCCCAGAGGATTATGACGGAATTATGCCGGCAAGTGAGATTTCCTCCATTGAGTTTCGTAATGTGAGCTTTAGCTATAAGGAAGATTGCAAGATTATTCATAATCTTTCCTTTTATATCGAGGGTAATTCCCGAGTGGCTTTAGTAGGACATAACGGTGCAGGGAAAACGACCATTATTAAGCTGTTATTCCGATTATATGACCCTGATGAAGGTGAAATTCTGGTAAATGGTATCAACATCAAGGAATACAATCTAAAGGCTTACCGCAGCCTGTTTGCTGCTGCTTTTCAGGACTATAAAATATTTGCCCTGTCTATTAGAGAAAATGTCTTAATGCGGGAAAGCAGTGAAGAAGATGATGAAAAGGTAGTTGATGCTCTGATAAAGGCCGGTGTGTACGACAAAATTAAGTCTTTACCGAAGGGGCTTGATACCATAATGACCAAGGAATTTGACGAGGAGGGTGTTCTTCTATCCGGAGGAGAGTTTCAGAAGATTGTTGTGGCAAGGGCTTTTGCTAAGAATGCTCCTATAAAGGTGTTTGATGAGCCTTCAAGTGCCTTGGACCCGATTGCGGAATGTGATCTCTATGACAGTATTATGAAGGAAAGTATTGATAAAACGATGATATTCATCTCTCATCGGTTATCCTCCGTCCGCAATGCAGATATGGTATTTATGCTGGAAAATGGAACCATCCTGGAGCAGGGAACCCATAAGGAATTGATGGCGTTAAATGGTTCTTATGCCGACATGTATCATAAGCAGGCGAAGAATTATCTAGCTGTAGAGGATCTTCAGGAGGTGATTGCGTAATGGATAAGCAGAACAACAAGAAGAAGGACAATAAGCAGAAGTTAAAGCGTATTCTTTCTAATAACTGGTTCATCATAAAGATCTCCTTTGAGACAGCACCCTTTTTTATGCTTTTTATGATCTTTATAGCAATTCAGGCTCAATGTCTGATATTCCTGGAGCATACCTATGGAATTAAGTATGTTCTGGAGGCTGTGGAGTTCCATAAGCCTTTTCCGGTAGTCGTACAGTTCCTTCTTATTGTTATGATTTCCTGGGCAATATCCTTTCTACTGGGAACGATATACACCAATAATGTGCATCAGAAAAGTCTCCCGAAGATTCAGAAACGGCTTAAGGAAATCATGTACGAAAAGGCCAAAGAGCTCGACCTGGAATGCTATGATAACCCGGAATATTATAATGAATTTGTGTTGTCTCTTTCCGAGGCGGATAAGTCCATTACAAGAACCCATCAGATCATAGATACCTTTTTCCGTGCCTTAACATCGGTGATTGTAAGCGGGGTATTCTTACTCGTTACAGATTCCCTCTCTATTATCTTTGTTCTGGCTTCCTTTGGATTGACAATATTCTTCTCTCAATTATTGAATAAACTGAACTTTAGTAATCGACTAGAGAAAAACCCAAAGGAAAGAAAAAGATCCTATATTCACAGAGTTTTTTATCTGAATGATTATGCAAAGGAGGTCCGCCTAAACCCCAGTATCCGAACCCGTTTGTACAGTGAATTTGATCAGGTCAATAAGGATATCTATGGAATCGAGAAAAAATATGCCGTAAAGAGAACCTGGCTTCACTTTGTCTCACATTATCTTACTAATGATTTTGTCAGTGATGTGGTTTATATTACCTACCTGGTATTCCGCGCTGCAGTACAGCATGTCATTTCCTACAGCAGTGTGGTTGTACTTTGGAACTCCTCAGGTGATATGAAATACAACCTGCAGACAATGGCAACCGTCTTACCTCAGATTTCGGAGAACAGTCTGTATATTGAGAAAATACGTAATTTTATCAGCTATGAAAAGAAAATTACAAGTATTAAGAATCTCCCCGTACCCAAGGAACCAAAGACTTTGGAACTGAAAAACGTTTCCTTTGGTTACAGCGAAAAGGATGGTTATATTCTCCATGACATCTGTCTGACAATAGAACCAAACCAGAAAATAGCTCTGGTTGGTTATAACGGAGCAGGCAAAACCACCTTAATTAAGCTGATTATGAGACTATATGACCCTTCTGAAGGAGAGATCCTCTACAACGGAATAAATATCAAGGACTATGATATTAACGAATACCGAGAAATGATCGGTACGATATTCCAGGATTTCAAGATCTTCGCCACTAATGTCGGCTACAATGTAGTATTAGACTATACAGATGAAGATACAATAACACGGCGGGAGAAAGATATACGAAACGCACTGGAGTTTAGCGGCTTTAAAGAAAAGCTTGACACTCTTCCACAGGATTTATTAACAGAGCTTACAACAGAATTTGAAGAGAATGGAGTTGATTTGTCCGGAGGAGAAAGCCAGAAGCTTGCAATCGCCAGAGCCTTCTATAAAGATGCACATCTGGTGATACTTGATGAGCCCTCCAGCGCTCTGGATCCGATTGCGGAGTATCAGTTGAATGAAGCAATGCTTCAGACGGTAGACAATAAATCGGTGATTTTTATATCTCATCGTCTTTCCACTACTCGAAATGCTGATCGCATAATCATGCTGGAACAGGGCAGAATCATAGAGGAAGAAACTCATGAGGAATTAATTCGATTACAGCAGAAATATGCAGACATGTGGAAGGCACAGGCTGGTAAATATGTGGACATAGCATAAATGAAATACAAACATAAAAAATATTGAACTGTAGGAATAAGCAGCGGAATTGATTTCAAGACCGCTGCTTATTCATTCTAACTTATCATAATTATATAATCCTATCCTATCTATCCCTTAAATATATCTCCCCCTGTTTTTAGGGTCAGGTAATCAGAACTTGCGCTCAGGAGATATAGGAAGTATTCGCCTTTCTCCTGTACATCAAGAGTATAGGAGCCTGATAACTGTCTATAAATCTCTCCTTCATACATTACATTGTTTTTCACATAGCCGATTAATAGTGTTTGTTGATCTACAACACTCGACGGATACTTATCAAAGTGATATTCCAGGATATCTCCTTTTTCTAAATCCCAGCCGGATCCGTCTTCCTTTGTTAGGACGCAAACCGAGTTATTAACTAATATTATTTCCGGTATGTTTGTACTATACGGGCAAAAGTTTTTAATGAATATATTCACCTGTAAATACACCATAAGAGTATCTTTGGTTTCATTTATGTTTCAAGTCTGATAAAATCGCAGGTATATTGTTATAAAAAATAGAACAGTCCTATTACTGTTCTATTTTTTTCTTACTATATGGAAGTTAATTTATTCTATAGAACCATCACCCGATAGGCTGGAGATTGGGGCGGTATGCTTAGGGTTTGGAATATAGCATGTTCCACCTGTACTAGCTGCCCCGGCTGGATTGCTTCTAATGGAATGGTATTATTGCTCTGATCAAGTATTACTGTATCATCCGAGACGGTAAATATCATCTGATCATATATATCATAGGGGTTTCCGGTGATAATAAAACCATAATTCGTATCGACATTCACAACTCGGTCCGTTGTAATATCTACCGTGGCTTCTTCTTGCAATACTATAATACTGAAAGCACTTGATTGTGGAGGAATACTTCTCGTCATTGCAGATGAGAAATATGCATCTATTCGCATTCCTTCCTGTAAATCATAAAGATTAAGTCTTCTTCCCGATTCATCAATGATAATCGTATACTCTCCAACATTTAGTCTGGTTTCCTGCATATAAATCACACTATTTTCATCACTTAATTCGAGTGTCGTTAATATATATCCTGTTCTTGCGCTCTCTACAACGACCTTCTCAATGAGAACATTATCTGCATGTATAATATTATCACTAAGAAATATCCTTCCTAGCGGATTGGAACTAGTTCGATCCATAATACTCCTCAATCTCATATTATTCTAATATAATATATGTTCGGTCCACTAGAAGTTTCGCTACCGCTTGTTATGGATTATCTTAGTAGCATCTCACAAAGACTTCATCAACCCCTTCATAAAATCCAACAGTAAAAACTGTTTTGGTGCTGTCCATGCCATCGGTAGCGAATCTCTTATACATGTTTGCATCCTCGGTAAATGGATTAGAATCCGTTATATCCTCAAAGCTTGTTATTCCTGGAGTATGCTACACTGATAACCACTGTATGCTTTGTAATGTTATTTGTTTCCTGTATTGCCTATGTGGTACGGGAAATCACGCGAGGAAATAAGTAAATTAAACGGAATTATTGAGACTAATCCAAATGAGATTAGTCTCTTACTTTTTCCTACTTCACTGTTATCGCAATACTCTGCTTGATATTTAAATCATCATTATATGCCGTAATTACAGTGGTTCCGTGGCCTACACCAACGATTATTCCATCCTCACTCACCTTAGCTATCTTTGTGTCATCACTCTTAAAATTAATTGGAACATTATATTTATTTTGTAACATAAAATAATAAGCTTCATTGATACTAAGCACATTACATTTTAATATATCAAGCTCTATATCGTATACAGCCGGCAATATGGAATGATTGCTTAGCTCATTATTATCAAGATAGTCCGTATCCGAAAAGATTTCCCCTGCTTTTATAAAGTCATCATAGATTCTCGCCTGATGCACACCATATTCTTCTTTTAAGAAGGTATCTTTTGATTTTAAGAAATACTTTGATGGAATATCTTCATCTCCCCAGGTAGCATCAACACAATACCATTTCCCATCAAGTTTAATAACATTCCATGCATGGGTCAGAAACTCATCATGATACACAGATCCCTCAACAACCATACATTCCAATCCAAGCTTATTCATTATAGAACAATACAACGTGGCATACCCTATACAAACTGTACCCTCATTGAAGCCACTATGGACAGAATAATTGCTCTGAGTTTTATCATATTGGAAATGATCTAATACAAATTGATATGCCCAATAAGCTTTTTGATAATCCGATTTTAAGTTCCCGATATTCTTTTTTATGGCTTCATTAACCAATTTATTTGTATAGTCTGATTCTTCTAAAGAATCATAATATTCAAATTTATATTCTACTGTTACTGTTTTCTTCTTTTTATCATACTTTGCTGATTTAATACTAAAGCCTTTGCATGCATAGGTCTTATTAGTGTAGGGCAGTACCAAATTCTGATATAAATCAAAAATACACTTATTTCCTTCTTTTGAATAGTAATATTTCAGATCCTTCTTCGAAGATGGGATCATTTTATCTTTATATACTATCTTGACGTTTGTTTCCATTCTGTTTCTTATTAAATGAAATGCCAGGGTATTTTCTTTCACACTGGATACATAATATACATTCTTATTACTGGAGATACCCTCCTTTATGATAGCCGCTTGGGCATTAAGAGGTGGTGTTAATATACACAGTAAAATAATTAATGCAATCACAATCTGATTCTTTTTTCTGTTGAGCATATTTTCACCTTCCATTCATTATTCAAGTAATTCCCGGCGAAGAACAATGGCCGGCTATCTATAAACTAACAAAGAGAAGCCTTAGCGTAACCTTTTCGAGAGATTACCATCATGTTTATCAATATGAACTCTAATCCTATTCTAGTTATCGAGGATTCGATTTTTGCTAGCATAGGCTATTAACTGTGATCTGTTTTCCAGATGTAGATATTCCAGTATTTTGCCCATATGATATTTAATCGTCCTCTCTTTGATTCCCAAGCTCTTACCTACTTCTTTATATGTTTTGCCCTCCGCTACTAAAGCAAGTATCTCTCTCTGTCTATCTGTCAATGGGTATCCTTCCCCGGATTCAGTACCTTCTTTCAAATGGGGTTCCTCATCTTGACTATAAAGCTTGATTTCTTCCATTAGCTTCTGTGCTATATGATGAGAGATGGACGCCTCATTCCGATATGTTTCCTCCAATGTTGTAATCAATTCTTTTGCATCCGTGTTCTTAAACAGATATCCGGAAGCTCCGAACTTGATTGCATCAAACAAATCCTCCTCTTCTTCGGAAGTGGTGAGCATAACAATCTTAATGTCGGGCTGTTCCGCTTTAATCAGCTTCAACGCTTCCAGGCCGCTGCATTCCGGCATTATGATATCCATAAGAATAATATCCGGTTTCAGTCCTCTAGCCTTTACCACTGCCTCTGTTCCGTTCCTTGCCTTTCCCACTACTTGGATTCCGTTCATCTCCAAAAGATACTGGAGACTTTCCATGAATAAAAGATGATCATCTACCAGCATTAACTTCATTTGCATTTTTAGCCTTTCCTCCCTCTAGTGGAATCGATACGGATATAGAAGTACCTTTTCCCATTTCCGACTGAATGTGTATTTGTCCACCGAGCATATTCGCTCTTTCCTTCATGATGCTCAATCCAAAGCTGCCTTTTCCACTTATGTTAGTACAGTGAAATCCCTTACCATCATCCTTAATATATAGTCTTAGCTGTTGCTCCATATTCTGTAATGAGATTTGTACCTTCTCCGCATTAGAATGCTTCCTGATATTGTTCAGTGATTCTTTCATAATGTTAACCAGATTTGAACTTATGTAAGGTGTGATTCCTTCATCCGTAAAATTATCCCCAAGCTCCAGTTTTACATGAATTCCGGTCTGATGCTCGAATAAACTTATGACATTTTTTATTTCGTGGATAAAGTCACGTTCGATATTAGCTGCATTTCTTACCTCTCGAATATAGTCCCTCACCTCAGAATGAGCAATTTGCGAAACTTTGGATAATTGCTCCAGCTTATCTGACACCAAATCAATTCCTTCATTATACAACTGCTGGTTAATACCCTGAACCTGCATATTGATATAGGCTAGTAATTGTCCCAGATTATCATGCAAATCTCTGGCTAGCCGTTCCTTTTCTTCCATACGGCTAATCATTTTCTGTTGCTTCAGATATTCCTCTTCTGCCTGTTTCTTAAGCGTTACATCATAAGCAACAGCAATCTTTCCGATCGGATTTCCCTTTTTATCATTTAACAGGTTGAACTGCACTTCATAAATATTACATTTATCCTGAGTTTGTACTGTAAATTCAAAGTTTTGTAGGCCATTTTTATATGCTTCAACCAGTTTCGGAGTATTACTACAGACCTTTTCCATACGAATATCATAATAGTCGGAAGAGATATTGAATATTTGCATGAAGGCCGGATTCATATCAACCACCTTGTCCTGCTGATCCAGCACCATAACTCCCAGGTTCATGGTCTCCATCACGACTGCTCTTGCCGCGGGAACCAGCTCAAACATCCTATACCAGAATATTGATCCTAGAATTATGGCTCCTGCCGGTCCAAAGAATACGGGGGTTATGTCCATAATAAAAGGGCTTAATCCCAGTACATATATTATATTTGGTATTATTATAGAGCATGTCCCAATCAACAGCATTACTACCTGTTTGAAATAAATCGATTTTTTGATAAACAGTGCTCTGATTAGAAGAATTACCGCTGTCATATTAAGAAGATACGAATAGATCGCATGAATATAAAATGCTACCCCATATTTCTTGCTAATTACCGGAAATGGTCCACTTTCATCCAGATACACATCATATCGCATTAATCCGTGGTAGCTGTTTGTCCATACAAGAAGAATGATGATCGTGGGCAGGATGGCCAGGCATATTACTTTTTTATTTTTGATCAGATAATCATAACCGGTAAAGCTCATACACAGCGCCACCAGAGTAATCGGTGAGTAGCAATATGCAATATACTGAACATTTCCCCAGAATAACTTGGACTGTAAGGTATCTCCCATCATCTCAAGTGCGTTACATAACGACCATAAGGTTAATACCGCCATACTGAGAACAAAATAAAAAGCTACCTTTGACCTCCTCTGACCAAATAGTACTATCACTCCAAGAAAGAACGTAATGACGGAGGAGCTAATTAATAACCATATATAAGGCATATATTGATTAACCATATTTACTCCATTCGTTTAGGATTAAGACATGTTAAGGCACTTGCTGATTCCATACACATTGAAAGTATAAAATTATTACCTTTATTCTATCATTAATGTATCTGATTCGCAATATTCTGCAAAATGAGACACCAACCCTCTACCCTAAGCAAAAAGACATACCGTGAGTTTAAACCCGCAGACTTGATGGATCCATGCTGTGGTATAAATCTCCGGTATGTCATATTGTTGTTGAAATACTTCTCAATATATTTTAAGTTGTAAACTTCTCTACTACTTTATTTAATCGATTCGCACCTTCCTTCGAGGTCTTGGTATTATTAAGTACATTTACTGCACTTTCCGCGATCAAAGATGCTTTTCCAGCAATAACGCTGGTACCATCCGCTCCCTCATTGGTCGCAAGGGTTATTTCACCGATAACCTGCTGCATTCTTCGAATCTCTGTCTGTAATACATCCGCTGTTGAATGAATCTCTGTAACCAATTCATTAATGGTTTCGGCATCCTTTTTATACTGATCACCGGTACTTACCTGAGTCTTATAATCGTCTGCAACCTGACTATCCAAGAACTCCAGTACCTTTTGTGAGGATTCGCTTAGGTTATTAACTGATTCAATCACGACTTGAGCAATGGATTGTATCTTACCGGTATTCACTCTGGAATGCTCTGCCAGCTTTCTGATCTCATCCGCTACGACAGCAAAGCCTTTTCCGGCTTCTCCTGCTCTGGCCGCCTCAATTGCAGCATTTAATGATAGAAGATTGGTTTGCTCAGCTACCTCTAATATAGCATCTGATAGAGAACTAATCTGATGAACTGCTTTCGCATGCTCAATTGCTTCCTTAAGCTCCCTGTCCACTTCCTCTTTAATACGAAAAGCTGCTTCCTGGGACTTTAACGCATTGCTTCTTAACTCCACTGCTCTCTGACTGATTTCTTCTGCCTTCTTTGAGCCTTCTTCGCTCTTTTCAGTAACATTCAGAATTACCTGCTGAATGGTCTGGCTCATATTATTCATTTCTTCGGCAGATGCAGCGGTTTCCTGCATTCCTGCAGACAACTCCTCTGTAGTCGCTGATACATCGGATAAGGATCCATTCAGTTCATATATGCTTTGATTTACAGTATCTACACTTTGATCTAATATCGAAGCTTCTTTTTTTACCTCCGATATAATTTCTCTCAGGTTACCTAGGAACAGATTAATGCTCTTAGCCAGGTCTGCAATTTCATTGTTATTCTTGAAGTTGATCGTCTGTGTCAGGTCTCCACCATTCTGAACTAAATCAGATAGTTTCTGTTGCATCTTACGAAGCGGAGGCAGAATACTATAGATTAAGAAGATTCCTATTGCAAAGCTCAATAAGATACCGAAAGCAAACACGCCTATTAAAATTCCTCTGGATTCTTCGTATTTCTGATTTACCTCATCTGTAATCTGATTAATCGTATTAATGTTCGAATCTAACATATTCGTTGTCTTAATAACCAGTGTATCATATGCAATCTTAGACTGCATAGAATTAAACTTCATTGCTTCCTCTTTGTTGGTCTTACTTAGTTCCATCAAAGATTCGTGAGTGCTAAGGAAGCTTCCCCATTGTGCATAGTGCTGGTTAATGATCGGCTTAAGATCCTCTGTAACAATGGCTTTATAGCTCTCAAAGATCTCCTCAATCTCCTTCTCAAGCGTTGCCATTTTCTCTTCTTCCTTCTCCTTCAAGCTTATATTATCTGCTAAAAGGTGATTATATTCCAAAAGTCTAAATTGCAGAATCTTATTACTTAGGGTATTGGCGTAATTTAACTGTGGCAATCTCTCTGTTGAGATCATATTGGAATTGTTCTTAATCGTATTCAGATTAACGAGAGAGAATGCAGATATAACTCCAGTTATAATTAAGGTTGCAATAACTGTTCCGATAAGACGCTGTCGTATGGAAAGTCTAAGTCTTCTGACTCTTAACTTCGGTCGCCTACCGCTACTTTGCTGAGATTTCTTAAGTAATTTCTGTTTCATTATGAAAGCCCTCCCACATGTACATTATAATTGCTAATGATCTGTAGCATATCAGTATCATTTCAATATCATATTCTGATAAATCATCCTAATATACACGACATAATATGTCTTGGTTTGATAATTTCCTACGAATAATTACATTGTAACTGTTGCACAATAATGTGTCAATCCGCCTATGGTGTTATGGGCTTAATTCCCTAATTAATATACCTACTATACTAACTAAATAAGTGCAAACATACCAATAATAGTTACAAATAGTAACCAATTTAAACAAAAAAGGTTACTCTCGATTACAACAAACAGGGATGCAACTGTAAAGTTGCATCCCTGTTCATATTAATTCATGATGATGGAAAGTTCGCAAAGCGATCTTTCCATCATATTCATTTTATAAAATATTCTCTTTGAAATGATATCGTTATGAATTATTTATAAAGATCTACTAATCTTAGTAAATGCTCATAACGCTCCTGAGCTGCTTTTTCAGAATCACTGAATAATTTCTCCGCACGATCCGGGAATGCACGTTGCAAACGAGTGTAACGTGTTTCATTATTCAGGAAGTCCTGATAGGATCCGTCACCTGGCTTAGATGTCAGTGTGAAAGGATTCTTGCCTTCTGATTTAAGAGCAGGGTTAAAGGAGAATAGATTCCAGTAACCGGACTTAACAGCCGCCTTCATCTCATCCTGACAATGATTCATACCGCCCTTAACTCCGTGAAGTTCACAAGGAGCATAGCAGATGATTAAGGAAGGACCGTTGTAAGCTTCTGCTTCAGCAATTGCCTTAACTGCCTGAGCAGGGTTAGCGCCAAGAGCAATCTGAGCTACATATACATAGCCATAGCTCATTGCGATTTCTGCAAGGCTCTTCTTACCAATTTCTTTACCTGCAGCAGCGAACTGACATACTTCACCGATATTAGATGCCTTAGATGCCTGACCGCCTGTATTGGAGTACATTTCTGTATCAAATACCATTACGTTAACATTCTCGCCGGAAGCAAGTACGTGGTCAAGTCCACCAAAGCCAATGTCATATGCCCATCCGTCACCACCAAAGATCCAAATGGATTTCTTAGACAGATACTGCTTCTTATCAAGAACCTCTTTGGATAATTCACATCCTGCTGCAGCTGCTTTCTCAAGCTCTGCAATTAATGCTTTTGCATCTGTAGTATTTTCTCTGGTGTTTTCTTTTGTTGCCATGAACTTCTCGATCGCTGCCTTCATCTCTGCAGAAGCTTTATCAGAAGCTGCTATTTTCTCTAACTTAGCAATGCATTGATCACGAAGGACCTTCTGTCCTAAGTACATACCAAATCCATGCTCTGCATTATCTTCGAATAAGGAGTTAGCCCAGGCAGGACCCTGTTTAGTATCCTTATTAACGGTATATGGACATGTCGCTGCAGGACCACCCCAAATGGAGGAACATCCTGTTGCATTGGAGATATACATTTGCTCACCAAAGAGCTGAGTTACTAAACGAGCGTAAGAGGTTTCAGCACATCCTGCACAGCTTCCGGAGAACTCAAGAAGCGGCTGATTGAACTGAGATCCTTTTACTGTTGTGTCTGCCGGCATGCCCGGTTTCTTTCCAACATTAGCAACTAAGTAGTCGAAGATCGGCTGCTCGTGTGCCTGTGATTCCTGAGGAACCATTGTGATTGCCTTTTCTGCTACAGGACATACTGTTACACATTCGCCACATCCCATACAATCCAGAGGAGATACGCTCATGGTAAACTTATATTCGCCTGCCTTAGGCTTCGTATCAGCAAGCTTAATGCCAGCAGGAGCTGCTTTCACTTCATCTTCATTTAACATAAATGGACGAATGGTTGCATGAGAACATACAAATGCACAGTTGTTACACTGGATACATTTTTCTGCATTCCATTCAGGTACAAGTACTGCAGTACCACGTTTCTCGTAAGCAGAAGCACCTAATTCAAATTGTCCATCTGCAATATCCTTAAATGCGGATACCGGTAGGCTGTCACCATCCATTAATGCGATAGGATTTAACAGCTCTTTCACCATCTTGACAACCTCAGGACGTCCCTGAAGATCATGAGCTGGTGCATCGGCAGAAGGATTTGACCAGGAAGCAGGAACAGTTACCTTATGAAGTGCATCTACACCGGCATCAATTGCCTTGTAGTTCATCTCAACAACTGCATCACCCTTCTTACCATAGGACTTCTTAGCAGCATCCTTCATGTATTTCACTGCATCTTCGATAGGCATTACATTTGCTAATTTGAAGAAAGCAGCTTGAAGAATGGTATTGGTACGTTTGCCCATTCCAATTTCCATTGCCTTATCGATAGCATTGATGGTATAAACCTGAATATTATTGTCTGCAATATATTTCTTAGCAGCTGCATTCAGCTTTGTATCTAATTCTTCGTCAGACCACTGACAGTTAATCATAAAGATACCGCCGGGTTTAACATCCTGAACCATCTTATATCCCTTAACAACATAGGAAGGGTTATGGCAGGCAACAAAGTCTGCCTGATTTATGTAATATGGACTCTTAATAGGCTTGTCACCAAAACGTAGGTGGGAAATGGTTACACCACCGGTCTTCTTGGAGTCATACTGGAAGTAAGCCTGGATATATTTATCTGTATGGTCACCGATAATCTTGGTTGAGTTCTTATTAGCACCTACGGTACCATCACCACCAAGACCCCAGAATTTACACTCTACGGTACCCTTAGCTGCTGTAATCGGAGCCGGTTTAACCTCCGGTAAGCTTAAGTTTGTAACATCGTCTACGATACCGATTGTAAATCTTGACTTCGGAGCATCCTTCTTTAATTCTGTAAATACAGCGAATACAGATGACGGAGGAGTATCCTTGGAACCAAGTCCATAACGACCATTTGTTACGATGATATCGTTCAGTCCTGCTTCACGTAAGGTTACAGCAACATCAAGATATAAAGGCTCTCCTAATGCACCAGGCTCTTTGGTACGATCAAGAACCGCAATCTTCTTAACGGTCTTAGGAAGTACCTTAAGTAAGGAGCTTGATACCCAAGGACGATACAGACGAACTTTAATAAGTCCAACCTTCTCTCCTGCTGCTGTTAAGTAATCAACTACTTCTTCTGCCACGTCACAGAATGATCCCATTGCTACAATTACACGATCTGCATCCGGAGCACCATAGTAATTGAATAAATCATAATCTGTTCCTAATTTCTGATTGATCTTAGCCATGTATTTTTCAACCACAGCTGGTAAATTATCATATACTGTATTACAAGCCTCACGATGCTGGAAGAAAACGTCACCATTCTCATGAGAACCACGCATAGCCGGACGCTCCGGATTTAATGCATGCTCACGGAAAGCCTTTACCGCATCCATGTTGCACATTTCTTTCAAATCTGCATAATCCCAGGTTTCAATTTTCTGAACTTCATGGGAAGTACGGAAACCATCAAAGAAGTTAATGAAAGGAACCTTTCCTTCGATAGAAGCAAGATGAGCTACAGGACTTAAGTCCATAACCTCCTGCGGATTCGACTCAGCTAACATTGCAAAGCCTGTCTGACGGCATGCATATACGTCGCTATGATCACCAAAGATGTTAAGAGCCTGTGTTGCTACTGTACGGGCAGATACGTGGAATACACTTGGAAGCTGCTCGCCAGCTATTTTGTACATATTAGGGATCATCAGAAGAAGACCCTGAGAAGCTGTGAATGTTGTAGTAAGTGCACCTGCTGCAAGGGATCCGTGTACTGTTCCGGCTGCACCTGCTTCGGATTGCATTTCAACAACTTTTACTTGGTTACCAAAAATGTTTTCCTGCCCTAAAGCAGACCATTGGTCAACAGAATCGGCCATTGGGCTTGAAGGCGTGATAGGATAGATACCGGCTACATCTGTATACGCATACGCGACGTGTGCGGCGGCAGTATTACCATCCATTGATTTCTTTGCTCTAGCCATTTTTTATATCCTCCTTTTTAAAAGGGCATAACAGCCCTATAAAACCGACATAAATTTTACCACTTGAATAGTGTTTTGTAAAGAACTATGTACCCTCTTTTGGATATTTGGTAGTAATTATCAAATAGTGCAGGAAATACAAAATGCCTTTCTACCATTTCGTATAGTAAATTAGTCGCAGATTAAGATGGTTAGCAAATTAATGGAAGAGGCAGTTACACAATGATTTACATGAATTATGACTTACCTCACACACAGACGGAAGTAACAAGTTGCTAATCCTGTATGTCTCTGACGAACATAAATGATCGTCCTGTCCATACAGAATTCAACAACATTGAACTTCCGACAGTGCATTATGGTAAGTCATAATCCCTGACTACATTGCGCAACTGCCCTTTAAATCCGTTATATCAAAAAATACAAGGAACAGAAATTATAACATTACTCCAATATGATGTTCTCCAGTTCACTTGCTTCCTTACTTAAGGTCTCACTTAAGGAGAATATCTCTTTAAATTTATTCGTAATCTCATCCATTGCCTGGCTTACAGATTCGATATTTGCGGCAGTTTCCTCCGATATTGCGGAAACATTGCTCATATTACCTACTACATCCCCCCGAAGCTTATCAATCACAGCAAGCTCCTGATGCTCACCATTTACACTGGATATAATATTGTCAATATACGTACCAATTTTCTCAAATACTTCTTCTGTTGTACTGACCGCTTTATTCTGCTCTTCCAAAATCTCTTTCGTATTACCCATGGATAGGGATACCTGCTCCGATTTCAGCTGAATTTCGGATACCAGACTATTAATCTCAACAATCGACTTTGAAGTCTGATCAGCAAGCTCTCTTACCTCTTGTGCAACAACAGAGAAGCCGGCACCATGCTCTCCCGCTCTGGCCGCTTCTATTGAAGCATTTAAGGCTAACAGATTTGTTTGCTTGGCAATCTTGGTTATGGTGTCTGTTATGGTATAGACAGCATTTAATTTGGAGATAAGCTCCTGTGTAACCTCACTGATCTCCTTTATATTTTTATCGTTTTCATTGGATTTCTCAGCCAGAGTCTTAACAACGGTACGCACTTCGTTGTTGGCCTCCAATGTCTGATTCGACAGATCCACGGTTTTATTAATGGCATCAAATACATTAACCAGCTTTTGCGACATCTCCTCAACAATATAGCTGGTATCCACAATGCTTTGTGTTTGCGAGGTGCTTCCATCTGCGATGCAACTAACGGATGCGGCTATCTCGGTACTTGATTTCATGACATTCTGTGTCAGATCATACAAATTCGAACTCATTTTCGCGCTATTCTGAGAAATATCCTTGATTGTTTGATTTACTTTCATCATATGATCTCTTGACTTCTGAATATCCTCTGTCAGCTTTATCTGCTCTTCATAGGCTATTCTGGTATTATTAACAACCATGTCCTTAACAAGAATTAAGAAGATCGCGATTGCAACGGTATTCATGGATACCATGGGTACCAATAGATTTTTTATCATAAACTTTTCAACATTGATCAGGTTAAATACTTCCAATGGTGATCCTTCAGAGGTCGTGAACACAGACGAGAAAAACAGTAAATGGATACATTCCCAAACACAGCAAAATGCAGCCCATAGCCCTATTGTCTTGAGATTAATATTCTTAGGCCTGAACTTAAAACGGTATACAATAATGGCAGACACAATGCCTGCGAACAAGGTCGCTAAAGAACAGCCGTAGGCTGTCCATCCCCCTAAGGATACCCGGTAAGCCGCCCCTATGATACTTACAATGATTCCGACAATAGGTCCCCCAATTATTGAGGACAGAACAGCTATAGAGGTTCTCAGGTTAACCTTGGTTCCTCCAATATCCATCGCATACTTGCTGGCGGCTGATATAGCAATTCCAAATAGCAGTATTAGAACCACCGATCCAATCAGGTTCGGTTTTTCGGATACCACATACTTAACAGCCGTCTTAGATAAGCTTAGAATGTACATTACCATTAATACCAATGAAACATAAACTAATAATTTACCTAATACTTCAATCATTTCGAAGCCCCCCTAAAAGATTGTGCATTATTCATCATCGTTTAAGTCATTTTATTCTGTTTGTACGACAATTTTACCTATGCATAGTAATTTTACGCCAATCTTTGTCAAGATACAATACTTATTTGACAATAAAATCCAACTATTTATGAAAATATTTTTTTACTGTAAGAAATGCTTCCATTTTTTGATCCTAAGCTAGATCCCTATAATAGATACATATTCTTGTCCATTATAATACAAGGGGGTATTGCAGAATATCCTTGCAGTGATATTCTGCAGTACCCCCTTGTTTTCTTATGAATCCACATCCTCTAACCCGTAGATGTAATCGGAAAAGGTTCCCCAGTACTCCACCTGATTTTGCTTTGGATCAGAAGATAAGAAGTAAATAATAATTGGTGCTTTATCAAGCTCTGGGAAGTTCTGAAATAGGAGGCGGTCTCCATATCGTATTGCTTCCAGGGCAAGCGGTAATTCCTCACGGAAAATACGGTTCCTAATCTCGGATTTATCCATATCCAGCTCACCATTCACATATACATATGCCTGATAAATATATCCTTCTCCTTTTTCATACCATTCTCCCAGTACCTCATCCCTCAACTCATTTATCTTATCAAAAGCATAACTAAAACCAATTGTCAAAGACAGCTCCGCATCAATATCTGAATGGGTAAGGGTATAGCGCCGTGGAATGATCGGTTCTGTATCCGTTACTCCTGTTCGATACTCCACTGAGAGTCTATTAGGGTCTAATCTCCTCATATTGCCTGCTCCATTGAATTATCCTTATCAAATTATATGATAAAGTCCGCCCCTTAAGACTTTTTATTAGTTCCATGTTAAAAAATGTAATAAATTGCCAGACTATTGACATGATTCTGTTACAAATACATGACTAGCAGAAAAGATTAACTGAAGCGTACTCTCTACCGTATTGAAATGTGGCTGCAATTCAATGTATCAGAAGGGGCTGTGGCATGATTTATCAACTGTGATCATGACTTACCATAATACACTGTCGGGAGGACATGTTGCTGTGTTTTGTATGTCTCAGTCGAATATTTTATGTTCGCCTGAGACATACAAAACCAGTAATATGTCCTACCGTCTGTGTGTGAGGTAAGTCATGATCACTGTTGATAAATTATGCCACAGCCCCTTTATACGCATTATTCAACAACCACTTTTCACATCATACTTTTACTCATAAATCCTCCGTATGTTCATATAATGTAATAACATTGCATATATTTGGAGGGACTATGAAGAAGATACTGATCAAGACGTTACTGGTATGTGTGGTTGTTCTGTTTTTCCCTTTTATCATAACTTTGATGACATCCAGCAAAAATAGTAACAAAGCTATAGAAACAATGAATTTCACCATTTATTATGAAACAGACGGCTTAAGAAAAAAGCTTACCTTTGATGAGTACTTGATCGGTATTGTAGCCGCCAATATGCCGGCAGGTTATCACATGGAAGCACTTAAGGCACAGGCAGTCATATCTCGTACCTATACATTATATAATATCGCTCTCTTATGGAAAGAGCATCCGGATCAAAATAGTTTTACCACCTCCGAACTGGGACTTTCCTATATCAGCTTGGATTTAATGGAGCAGTTCTGGGGGAGCGAGGATTATCGCTCCTATTTTACAAAGCTGGAGAATGCGGTATATGGAACCAGGGACGAAGTCCTGGTTTATCATCGTGACCTAATTCTTCCCGTATTTTTTAATACTGGGAGCGGATTTACCCGAAATGCCTCGGAAGCATGGAATATTGATATTCCTTACCTGATTAGCGTACCCAGTAAACAGGATGTAACCTCCACCAATTACCTGACCATTGAGGAGTTTGAGATATCGGACTTAGTTACTTTGTTAAAAGAGAATTACCCAAACCTCACCGTCTCAGAGGATAGCTTTTTTCAGGATGTTGTCATTCAAAATAGAGATAGCGCTGGTTATGTAACATGGGTGGACCTTGGCAACCAAACCGTATCCGGTGAAGAGTTTGCCAAGGTCCTGGGATTAAAATCAAATCATTTTTATATGGAAAGTTATGATGGCATGGTTCGTGTTATCTGCAATGGTTCGGGCCATGGAATTGGTCTCAGCCAATATGGCGCCAACGCAATGGCAGAAGAGGGATACTCCTATACGGACATTTTAAAGCACTACTATACAGGAGTTGATCTCGTTACCATAGGGGAATAAATCCGTATTATCGGTAACTTTTCTTTGCTAAAAAGATAAACTCCTCCATCCATATTCGAAATCTTTTATGTTCAGCCCGATACATATTGAATAATCCGTGATAGAATACATCCACCTTATATAAGTCCTTCTCGGAAATTGCTTCTCCAGCATAACGATGACGCATAAAAATATCAGCAACATCCTTAAAAGTGACGGTTTCATAATGGTATATATCTCGTACTCTATTGGAGAGCATACGTATTGTCTCGTCAGGCTCCAGAGTAAATCCTTCCTGCTTTAATAATCTCAGAATACGGGTAAAAAGAATATACATCTTTTTATTTCGATCTGACTTTTGATAGGTTTTCTTATAGTTTAGTTTTAATATAAGGAATGCCATTATCACAAACAGGATTAATACTACAATCGCTGCGGCAAATATAATAACTGCTTCAATGATCTCATCATTGTTGTTAAGATACTTTTCACTGGTAAGGTCAATGGTTACTTCTTGACTTTGGTTCATCAGAGATCTTATATATGCCTCATCATAGGGAACCTCATAGGTAGCCCGCACTTGTGTTCCTTCTTTCGGAAGATCCTTCCATTTTACATACCTTACCGTATAGAATGAAGCAGTCGCTTCAAAGGGAATCCACCCTACACCCTCAATATAAGCTTCAGCCCAAGCATGTGCCTGGCTGTTCTTAACAGGGAATAAATTGTCATCGCCCTTCTCACTGAATTTTACGATAAATCCCTCGACATAACGTGTAGGTATCCCAACACATCTTCCGAGAACTGCCATTGCTGTAGCAAAGGAAGTACAATACCCTTCTTTACTTTCAAATAGAAAATAATCGATAAAGTCCCTGTTCTTCGGAACCTTCTGAGGATGCAGGGTGTATTGATACCCTTGCAGGAACTTTTCAATGGCACGTAATTTATCATAATCCGTTTCACAGTCTGCTGTAATATCCTCTGCTAACAGTTTCACCCTATTGGGTAGAGAAGATGGTAATCCGGTATATTCTTTCCGTATCCATTCAGCTCTTTTCCCGAGCAAATCAAAGAGTCCATCCTCGGGGGTTATCACTTCTATATTATCTGCTTTAATCATTTGATCTTCTATCAGTTCATAAGACTCCTTAGAAGGTTCTACTGCATTATCATAAGAAAAACCATCCGCATCCCGTAGCATTTGCTGAAAGGCTTCCCCATTCAAATTCATATCATAATAGGTTTCTTCATAGGAGAGCCCCTTACCATATGCCTTGGAAAAGGTCATATTGGGTAGCATAGCCGACGGGTAGCTGTGATCGGAACGCATTTGAATCCATGTTGTCTTAATCGGGTAAAAACAGGTCTTGGTCTTTATATTATTGTAATATATCTGATAGTTTCTTCTCTCTATAAACCGATTTTCCCGCAACACCTCAGGATCCTGACAGGATAACGCATAGATGAGCTCAGAATAGTCAAGTAAATAGTCCTGTGTTGAAAGTTCTGGATCCTTCGCTGTCTTTTCCCAGCTGTGACCGGTGTACTCATTACTGACAGCACCAATCAGATACATAGACGAGCTGTACTTAGCTCCTGTCACCTTTAATGCAACTGTACTGTCCTTTTTTACTTCTCCACCACTCCGCAGATCACCACCGTCATCGGAGTAGCCAGTCATACTTACCCCGAACACCCTGTCTACAGGATGAAGAAAATATTCCCACTCTGTCACCCAATTATCAATCTGTTCTTTCACATTGCGATATAAGTTCTTCACACCTTCCCATTGAATGGGTTCCGGTTTAGAAGGTAAACTAATTGATAAAATAGCTAGTATCAGGCATACCGGCGCCAGATATAGGATACCTTCCCGTTTTTCCTGTCTTCCTGCTTTTTTATTATAGTAGGCCCCATAAAACTCGATTAAGATGGATAACCCATAAAAAATTCCAATTGCTACTACTGCTTTGTTAATTTCATATTTATTAACACTTAACACAATCATTGCTGCTATCAGTAAGAATGCCAGTACTAATTTTGCCGTCTGATTTTTGGTAATAAGGTAGAAAAGTATGGCTCCCATACAGATTACCCCTAATACAACAAAATTTGCCTGATATTTCACATACATCTCATCGGTACGATCATAAATCCAACACCAATGGAGGATATCCATAAACCAACGGACTGGATTCACTTTCATAATCCAGAAAATGGCTCCGGATACCGGAATTACACATGCCAGCAGTAAGTAGCTGATTGCATTCCTGCGGTTCTGATCAAACAGATAGATCAATAAGGCAGTAATGAAGGAAAGTAACGTAGTATATGCTATTGAAGCTTTTAAATGAAAAAACTGATTGATAGTCAGGATGCATGCCAAATTTAATGCCATGCTTAAAATTGTATGATAAATTTGATATAGCTTTTCTCTATCCTTCAGCATTACATGCCCTCCCTTCTAGCCAACCTCTCTGTTTAGTACGGTACCGATTTCATCCTCCGACATTATCTGATATACAGATATTCCGGAAAGCTTCATGCTATCAATTAACTCCTTTGTCTTGTCAGTTATATCATCACTGATAAAAAGAATACTAACATGATTACCGCTTGATAGTACCTGCCAAGACGTAAGATATAGTTCCTTTGTTAAGCTATGGGTTGCAATCACGTAAAATAAACCCTCATCACCACGATGCATTCTATCTCTGACAAGCTCATGGATCGGCGTATTGCTCTGAAAGCGAATGGAAACGCATGCTGTATAAAAAGCATTGAATTCTTCCTTGGAGGAAATATCAATCTGTCTCTTGCCATCCATATCATAGATAATCTGAGAAGGAGTGCCTCTCAATGCATAATAATTAGAGATTGCTAGTACACTTTCGATGATTTTATCCTCGGATATTACAACCTTTAACTCATCTTCTTTAATCTTCATCAAGTCCATAAACAGCACAATTTCTGATTTGGGAATATTCTGATACTGTCTTGTTAACAACTCCCTCTGTCTTGCCGTTGCCTTCCAGTGAATCCGTTTTCTGCTGTCTCCCGGACTATATTTTCTTAATTCTGTATCCAGCTCTCCTTCTGCCGTATTACTGAACCGTCTGGGATTCTTAACATCAATCTGAGGCGGAGCAATCCCCAGCTGTTCAACTGGAACAACACGCGGAAGTACCACAGCCTTAATCTTGGAGGAAATAGGATATGTAATTGCAAAGAGATACAGGAAGTCGGTAATTACTATGGAATCAACTCCAACATAATATTCTCCTCGATAATTACACTTGATCTTTGTATCCAGACGTTCCCGTTCACTGGGTAACAGGCTGTAATTCACATCCTGACTGGTGGATTCAATCGTAGATTTATCATGCAGAAAGTTAACCTTAATATTGCGAAAGGTAACATAGTCTTCATTAGCGATGATAAAGGAATATCCCGTCCAATCCCCCTTTACAACAAGAAAACTGTCCATGGTCTGGTATAGTTTAAAGCGAAAGTATACATACAGTGTATAAATAAATGCAATGACTGGAATTAGTATGGTCAGATAAAAAAGAGCATACGGAATGTTACCTCCATAATAGGAGGCAAAGATACCGCTTCCAATAATTGATAAGATGCAAATTAACCGGTTTATTTTCATAAATTACCTCCAGAGGTTACTGTACCATCTAAATTCGTAATAAACATGCTAAATACGATTGTTGTACTAGAGTAATACAGGTACAGGTATTTTTGAAACGATGGATTTCAAGATTTTCTCCACCTTAGTCTGGGATAATTTAGCTTCCGGTGACAATATGATACGGTGGGACAATACTAACGGGATTAAGCGTAGTATATCGTCCGGAATACAATAATCTCTTCCTTCAAGATAGGCCTGTGCCTGGGATGCTCTAAGTAAAGCCAGTGTAGCTCTTGGACTTGCTCCCAGTGCAATATTCTTATCTTTTCTTGTTTCCTGAACAACCTTTGTAATATAAGTAACCAAATCCTGATTAACCTTTACCTTTTCTACTTCCTTTTGCATCTTTAATATGGCTTCTCCATCCACAACCGGCTCAATTTTAGCAGTCAACTTATTACTTAGAAAGCGCTCTGCCATTATTTTTTCCTCTCCGGCTTCTGGATAGCCTATGGATATTTTCATCATAAAACGGTCTAATTGTGCTTCCGGCAAATTATATGTACCAAGATAATCTACGGGATTTTGTGTGGCTATTACCATAAATGGCTGGGGAATCGAGTAGGTTATGCCATCCACGGTAACCTGTTTCTCTTCCATAGCTTCTAATAAGCTCGCTTGTGTTTTTGGAGAAGTACGGTTAATCTCATCTGCCAATATTATGTTATTTACAATGGCGCCCTTGGAATATTCGAATTTTCCGGTCTGCATATTGTAGATTGACAGTCCCGTCACATCACTGGGCAAGGTATCTGGCGTAAATTGAATTCTGGTAAATCCGCTATTGATCGTATTTGCCAATGTCTTTGCAAGAGTTGTCTTGCCAACTCCTGGGACATCCTCTAATAACAGGTGTCCGCCAGCCAGCAAAGTAACCAGAGTGGTTTCAATTACTTCCCTCTTACCGACAATGATTTGCTCCATATTATGTATCATTTCTGCAATTTTCTTTTGATTTTCCATATAGTAACCCTTTCTCCTTGTTTATTTTTAATCTTATGGTATACCTACGTGCATACTGCGATATTTCCATGGTTGATTAGTAATGTATAAAAAAGTAAACCCATCTTCCATTATTATACTGTATGCAATAAACAGAAACAAGGTAAGAATTACAGGGCTTTTTGTACTTTTTGCAGTAGTGTCTTAGTGGTTTTGTATAGTAAGAAGAAGCGATGGAAGGGAGTAAGCCGAAGATTCGATCGATATAGATAGCGGAGCAGCTTTCTTGTACTCTATACGAAATATCAGATACTGAATACTAGCGAAGAACCAATCGGAGGGAAGCAATCCGACGGCTCGAAATATATCCTCCACGGAGCCGTTTTCACTTAATTGCGCCTAGTAGCGGTACATAAGACTCTAAAAAACAGAGCCTAAGTACCGACTGGCGCAAATGCTCCGTTCTGGATATATTTCGAACCGTCGGTTTACTTCCCTCCGATCGCTTCTTCGTTGGTACATAGGGCTCTTAAAGACAGAGCCCAAGTACCGACAGTGTAAATGCTCCGCTATCAATATTGTTCGAGCCGTCGGCTTACTCCCTTCCTATCGCTTTTTTGTCGATACATAAGGCTCTACAGAGCCTAAGTATCGACGAATACAATTACTCTGACTTGGGATATTTTTCATAATTTGACACTTATGGAGATATGACTGGATTGATCATACAATATGGGTGTATTGAATCAAAAATGTCTGGGCAGTATCTCTGCTCAGACATTGATTAATCAATTATCCTTGATCATTATATTCTTTTTATGAATTCACTCAATAATTTTACCGTATTTTTTATTGCTATTTCTTCAAATTCTGAATATGTCATCTCCGCACTATGATCCGCCTTATCCGATATGGCTCTGATAATCAGGAAGGGAAGATTATTTAAATACGCCGTCTGGGCGATGGCTGCTCCCTCCATCTCCGTGCAATAGGCATCAAAGTTTGATACTAATTCTTCTTTCTTCTTGCCATCGGAGATGAACTGATCTCCGCTTATTACTCTTCCAGTATGAACCCCCACTTCCGGTATCACTTCTGCGCATACACTCTGTGCCAGTTCTAACAAAGCCCTGTCCGCCTCAAAAACAGATCGCTCCATTCGGGGAATTATTCCCAGATCATATCCAAAGCCAGTTGCATCCATATCATGCTGCTGTGCATCGGTTGAAAGTACAATATCTGCAATATCTATTTCGTTTCTTAACGATCCGGCCACTCCCGTATTAACCACTGCATCTACGTGGTAGCGGTCTACCAGAATCTGAGTGCAGATAGCTGCGTTCACCTTTCCTATTCCACTTCGTACCACTACAATCTCTTTACCATGGAATAGCCCTTTATTAAACTCCATTGAGGCAATAGTCTCTACGGATACATCCTGCATCATTCCCTTCAGAATATGCACCTCTTCATCCATTGCCCCGATAATCCCTAATCTTTTCATAATAAACTCCGTTCCTGCGTAGACACCCTTATCTTCTATAAGTCTAGCGCATATATATCTGTGCTTTTATTCCTTATTATCCAATGCAAATATAGTTTACCTTATTTTATACGGAAATACAATCTGCTATAGCATACCCCTATTCTTCTTTTTTGCTCTGATAAATATGTGTAATGATAGTTTCCATGGGCATTTCCTTGATGGAAATATCCGAAAAAGCGCATTTATCTGATAATCTTGCCATAAAATCAGTAATACTGATTTGATCAAGGTCAACACTTACTGTGATATTTAACTCTGATTCCTTATCTAACAAACTGGAGCCCTCAATATCCCATTGTTTTAATGGTCGCTGTAAGGTCAGCTGGACGATTTTCTTCGCACCAAGAACTTTGCGGAGATTTTCGATAGAATCGTCAAACACCTTTTCCCCATGATTAATGATGATTACATCCCTGGCCAGCTGCTCCACATCCTCCAAATCATGGGTCGTTAAAATAAAGGTCGTTCCCTCCTGATTCATCTCCTTAATAAATTCCCTGATATTCTGCTTAGCAATGACATCCAGACCGATTGTAGGCTCGTCAAGAAATACTACCTTGGGTTGATGAATCATCGCCATAATAAACTCACATTTCATTCTTTCACCGAGTGAAAGTACACGGGTTGGTCTGGTAATGAAGTCTTCAACTTCGAACAGCTTTGCCATTCGATTAATCCGCTCATCATAGTCCTTATTCGATACCCCATATATCGCTTTGTTCATACGAAAACTGTCTATTGGTGGAATATCCCAGATCAACTGAGATTTCTGTCCAAATACCGCACCAATCTGATGCACATAGCTTTTCCGGTTTTTTGTAGGATTATATCCCATAACATCGATGGTTCCGCTCGTTGGATACAAGGTACCCGTCAGCATCTTAATGGTGGTGGATTTCCCCGCACCATTTGGCCCAAGTATTCCGATGATATCTCCCTTCTTCACCTCGAATGAAATATCATTTACCGCCATAACAGGAACCTTTTCCCGAAAAAATAGAGATTTTAAGTTTTCTTTAAATCCGCTTCCCTTTTTATAGGTTTCATATTTTTTTATTAAATGCTCAACCGTAATAATATTAGCCATATAACCTCCATGGTACCTATTTGTCGTACACTGTACTTTGATTGTCGTTTACCCCTTTCGGGACCATATTATCCTCCGACTCCTTGATACATCCGTACCATAAACCGGTACAACGCAACCCCTGCCAGCATAAACAGGAAGCAGGGTATGATTGCAAGAAACATTGCAATGTTTGTCCTTCCTAGTAGTGCAGATGCAGGATAAAATCCGATCATGGCAACGGGTATGATATATGCAGAAATCATTTTGATGGACTTTGGAAAAATACTCTGTGGATATTTGCCAAAGCTTCGTAAGCTATCAAAAATCTCCGGTATTCTGGAATTTCCTACCCACTTAAAAGATGTAGCCGCCATTAATAGTCCGGTTCCCATCATGACAAGCAGTCCAATGATAAATAATGCGAGAAATTGTAACCACATGATTAGGGTTGGTGCTGCGATATGGGATAACGCTACCAGGAAAATGGTAAGTCCACCGATAAACAGACCCGTGGCCTCGATAGAAAAGGTTCGGGCCATTAGTAGAAACATCGTATCAACCGGCATCAGAAGCACCATCTCAAAATTACCTTCTCTAACGGCTCCCATGGTTGCCCATAGAATTCCATGGAATGTCATATCTGCAATCGCCATGGACATGGTGAATATGGATTGAATTAATAATACCTCATAAACCGTCCAGCCCTCAAAGCTGGCTCCGGCACCATAGATCAATAGAGTAACAAGAGGTAGCAGTATATTTCCGAATAACATAATAATTGAATTTAATATAAAGTTCATTCTATAAGTAGATGCCTGAGCAAACGCTACCCGAATGCATTCTTTATAAATTAGCAAATACCGTTTCATAATCCCTCCTGATGGAGTCTCCTTAATTAAGCTCCTACTCCGTTAAAATGTCTAATAGAAGCCTTATAGATTAACTCACTAAGCATCATCGTACACACCACTGCAATTCCCTGGCAGCCTACAATAACTGGAATAGACATGGATATTCCGGCCAGATTAAAACTACCGGTAAATACCATGGCCGGTACATAGGACATATACGGAAATGGCAAAAAGAATAAAAGCTTTTGAAGCCATAACGGGAAGAAAACCAGAGGTATGAAAGCTCCGGAGAATACTCCGGACAGAAGATCAAATACTCTCCGTATTCCTGAGGATTGAACGAACCAAAAGGCTGTCATTCCCAGAATATAATGCACATAGAAATTCATCAAAAACGCAAGTGCAATTGAGAGTACAGTCCAGCCAATTCTTTTCGGTACCATATCCACTCCGAATAAAAATGTTAAGATTATATAACATGGAATAAACTCGACGACCATCCCAAGGAACCGATGTCCCACCTTCTGTGAAAAGGCAAAGAATCTGTGATGAATCGGACGCATTGCAAAGGTTAAGAACTTACCTGTATGAATCAGCATCTGAAGATTCCAGTCTGCAAAATCCATTGTTAAGTATCCGATCAAGGTAGACGCTCCAAAATACGCAATCATTTGGGATAGGTTCATACCATTAATCTCTGTTCTTCCTCCATATACTGCCGTCCATATAAAATATTGAACAATAAAATATACAGGTCCCACAAAGATTGAGACCATAGAATGAGTGCGGTAGGCGCTCCATTCCTTATAGGTAACGAACGCCACCGCTTTCATGACTTCAAACTGATGTTGTATGTATTTCATATAGTTCTCTCCTATGAAGTCCTATTCTCCTTAGAGTATGTTTTATAGTATAGACGTAATTATATTAATCCTGACCACATAACTGCTGCCGCATTATACAGTGGTTCCGGACACCATACATCATTGATGAACGGAATAAACCAGGCTGCAACCAGTTTCTCCTTCGGATCTATGATTATGCAGCAGCCCCCTGCTCCTTCATGGAAGAAGGTCCCTTTTGAATAAAGACTCGCATCATTGCATCTCATATCCGGTCCCAAACCGTACTCACGATATACTCCTCCTGCTCCCCAACAATAATCCTTGATATGAGGTGCTGTATAGAGTGTTGACATCTTTTCAATTGCTTTGCGGCCGATTACTCTGTTTCCATCGATGGAACCTCCCTGCTGCAGCATAATACCAAATCGACATAAATCATAAGCCGTACTTAGCATGGCTCCACCGGTACCGGGTATCTTCTCCCAGATTTCTTCTTCCTCGCTGGGCTTCACTCCTGCCAAGATATCGTAAATCTCGTTTTCTCTCTTTTCATTCGGAATATTTGTTCTCTTTACAACTTTATCAAAATCTTTAAAGAAATAGGTGTCTTTCATACCACAGGGTTTCACAATATGCTCCATGATATAATCATTCGCAAATTCTCCGCTGATTCTGGTAATAACCTCTCCAAGAATGACATAACCAAAGCTACAGTAAGCCCACTCTTCTCCCGGTTTTTTTCTCATACCGGTTCTCAGTGCAGAAGCAATCCAGTTCTTACCCCTTTCATGTTCAATAAATGCCCAGGGAGATACGAAGTATTTGTTAGGGAAGCAGTCCTCATCCGCTTGTAATCCGGAGGTATGTGAAAGTAAATGTGCTATGGTAATTTCATTAAAGGGTGACTCATTGAACTCATCAATAATTTCGCCAACCTTTTGATTCACACGAAGCTTACCGTCCTCAACTAACTGCCATATAGCGACCGCGGTAAACAGCTTTGTTATCGAAGCAATCGGCTGAATGGTATCCGGTGATATTTCTCTGGTGTCCTCTTCACGGAAGGACAGTTTTCCAATCGCATTATTCGCAAATACCTTACCATCCCTAGCCATACAATAGTTAGCCGAGAGAATCTTATTTCTATCAATTAAGTCCTGAAAAAAGCGATTTAGCGTGTCAATCCTCTGCTCATCATAACCAACATCCGATGCTTTGTAATCTGTTTTTAAACTAATCATACCCATACCCTCCTACAGAATAGAATTTAGTAATGATTTATCCTGCAATCACTACTATAGTAATAGTATATTTTCCCAGTAATATATTTACTTATTATACAATATACAGCAAGAAATGTAAAACCAAAAATCATTTAGAAAACCATTTGCAAATTGTGGTTTCGTGAGATACAATGTACTCGATTATGATTACCTTAACAAAGAAATATTTACATATTGTAATTTTTTGCCGCTGACATACGGCGAAAGGGAGGAATATATATGACGTATAAAACATCTGGCGTATGTAGTAGAGAAATCACCTTTGACATAGACGAAAAAACCAACACCATTAAAGAGGTTACCTTTTTGGGTGGCTGTTCTGGCAATGCAAATGGACTATCCCGTCTATTAGTTGGTATGAATGTGGACGATGTGATTCAGAAGCTTGACGGTGTGACCTGTGGCTTTAAGTCTACTTCCTGCCCGGATCAATTGGCAAAAGCGTTAAAGAAGTGGAGGTCTTAATAGTGAAACGAATTGTATTAACCGGAGGGGGAACTGCCGGCCATGTAACCCCCTGTATTGCCTTAATGCCGGAATTAAAAAATTGTGGTTATGAAATTCAATATATAGGTTCCTACAATGGGATTGAAAAGAAGCTGATTGAGGAATATAATATCCCGTATCATGGGATCTCCTCTGGAAAATTAAGAAGGTATTTTGACCCTAAGAATTTTTCAGATCCCTTTAAAGTAGTCAAAGGTTATTTTGAAGCTTCCAGGCTGCTTAAGAAAATCAGGCCGGATATTGTTTTTTCAAAAGGTGGTTTTGTTACCGTTCCGGTCGTGATGGCCGCAAAAAGGCATAAAATACCGGTAATTATACATGAATCCGATATGACCCCTGGTTTAGCCAATAAACTTGCCTTACCGGCTGCTAAAAAAGTATGTGTTAATTTCCCTGAAACTCTCAATTATTTACCGAAAGACAAGGCTGTTCTTACCGGGACCCCTATTCGCAAGGAGCTCTTTTCGGGAAATAAAATTCGAGGGCTGGATTACTGTGGTTTTACCGCTAATAAGCCCGTTATATTAGTCATTGGCGGAAGTACCGGCTCCAGAGCCATCAACGAAGTGATACGCGGTATGCTGCCCACCTTATTACGGGATTATCAGGTCATACATCTGTGTGGAAAAGGTAATCTGGATGAAACGCTAAAGGGTACCTCTGGATATGTACAATATGAATATAGCAAACGTGAATTAAGTGATTTGTTTGCAGCTACAGATTTGGTGATATCAAGGGCAGGTGCTAATGCGATATGTGAGATTCTTGCATTACGTAAGCCCAATATCCTGATACCTTTGCCAGCTGCTTCTAGTCGCGGTGATCAAATTTTAAATGCAGAATCTTTTGAACGCCAGGGTTACTCCTACGTTCTTAAAGAAGAGGATTTAAGTCCATCCCGACTCCTTTCCGCAATTGACACAGTTATGGAAAAAAGACAGGAATATGTGGATACCATGTCAAAAAGTAACCTGAATAATTCCATTGAGACCATTGTACAGCTAATACAAACTGTATCTGAAAATAAATAGAATTTTCTTGAATGTATCATTATAATATAACCAAATAAAGAGTCTCTATAAGATCCTATCAACCTCCTCCAAGCAAGGACCTTGGCACGAATCTTATAGAGACTTTTCGTATCAATCACAGTAATTCCTACGAGCTAGATATCTGAATTACTGGATTAAGCAACATTTCCTGGTTGAATCCTTTACACAAGTAGGTATTTGGACTCTGTTCTTCAACGCTTGCAGTATATATCCGGAATTTAAGAAATTGTACTCACCGGTACTTAGGTTCTGTTCCTTAGAACCTTATGTACCGATGAAAACCGATGAACAGGAGCAGAAAATATATCCAGAGTGGAGTATTTGCACTCGTCGGTACTTAGACTCTGTTCTTTAGAGTCTTACGTACCGCTACGTAGTGCAATTAAGCGCAAGCGGCTCCACGGCGGATATATTTCTTGCTCCTGTTCATCGGTTTTTCTATCTCACATAGTACTTACTTTACTCCCACATTAAAGGATTCGGCTTGCAATGGCTGCCGCAAGAGCTGCTGCCTCTCCTTCTGCGTAGCTGTCCTTTTTCCAATCAATCTGAACCGGATCTCCATTATATCTGGGGATAAGGTGGATATGGAAATGAAATACCGTCTGACCTGCTGCTTCTCCATTATTCTGAAGAAGATTGATTCCGTCACAGTTCAGCTCTGTCTGCATCGCTACGGCTACTTTACGGGCAACCAATAATGCTTTTTCTGCAGTTTCATTATCCAGATCAAATAAATTCGCACTATGTTTCTTCGGTAATATTATCGCATGCCCTTTCGCTGCGGGCGAGATATCCATAATTACCTTAAAATCTCCATCCTCATAAATCGTAGCCGAAGGAATCTCTCCGGCAATAATCTTACAGAAAATACAACTACTCTGCATAAAAACCCTCCTTCACGCCTTGTTCTAAGTAATATAATTTTAATACACCTTGTGTACTGGTATGTCGATTACTGTAGCATTCTTTATATTGCAACATTTTCCATATTTTGATACTATGATTTAGATAACTTGTAAATTTTATGAAATCTATTAGGGGGCGTTATAATGTTTTCTGAATACAATAATGATACTCTGGCCAGTATGGTCAAATCCAATCCTGAATTCGATACCATGATTAAAACGATTATCGAGCAAAATAAACAGACAACCTCTACCTTTGTCCATGAGTTACGCAATCCTTTATCTCTTCTTAAAGGTACCGTACAATATATTGAATCAAAGCATCCTGAGGTAAAGGAATTCAAGTACTGGGATCAAATGCAGGACCTGATCAATGATATGGAGCATCTCATGGCTGATGTCTCGCTACTGAACACCTTTAATTACGTAAATAAAGAAAACACCGATCTCATTACTATGATAAACAATATCATCAACAGCTTTATGCCTAATGCCATTACGAATCAGATAAAATTAAGCCTTACCATAGATCCTTCCAGCGAGAAATATTTTACTTCTTACTACTGTGATGCAATTAAAATAAAGCAGGCCTTCGGAAACCTAATAAAGAACGCTTTAGAAGCTACTGAACCGGGCAATTATATCCATATATCCCTGAAGTACATACCGTCCGAAGAACCACTCCCTTCTAAGCTTTCCTTTGAATTCAGCAACAATGGCCAGCCCATTCCTGAGGGTAACATAGAATGTATCTTTAATCCCTTTGTCACTTACAAAAAGGGTGGCACTGGAGTTGGTCTTGCTCTTGTAAAGAAGGTAGTTGATCTTCATTATGGTACCATCTGCGTAGATTCTAACCCGGGAAAGACTACTTTCTTAATACAGCTTCCATTATAAGTAATGCAATTATTTTGCATTATATATGCACTAATACTCATCCTATTGCTTTATCAGACTTTTACACTCTAATTCTATAATATATTAAATTGGAATACCTGATCAAAGCTACGTAGGGTTTTAAAATTACCTTTCGCCGTCAATTCACCTGACATAAATGCGCCTTGAAATGTTATTTTACCAAGAACTAATCGGTTCATGACACTGTGCGTCGTCTTAGCGATTACATCAGCATCCGATTTTTCTCCATAATAGCATTTAAGGCGTTTGTTTTGTATTTCTACAACTAAGATCTTATTAATGTCCGATATATTAATGGAGTAAGAAGCTGAAAAATCATCAATTGGATGGAAATTATCCTTTAAGTTCTTAATGAATTCCTGCCCACCTTCTTTATCCGAACCGTTATCAAGCATCTCTTTAAATAACTGCGTTAATTCCTCAATATCTTCCTTCTGCTTCTTCACATAGGTATCATCCGATACATACACAGATAACTGCTCGCTTTCCTGCGGTGTCAACGGTAAGGAACTGCTTCGCAATACATTTTGCTTGATTGCTGTATTACTTGTGGGAAGAACCTTGCGCTTTTGATGTATCACACGATAGAAGGACTCCGCCTTCTTCTCAATGATTCCCGCATAGTCGGAATTTGTTTCAAACTCCACGTGATCTTCAACATAGGCACTTAATCCGTTACAGGGAATTCCGCCCAGCATATCCCAGGCTTTAATAAGTGTGAGTTCTGCATCTCTTTCTCCATAGGTACTGGAGATAACCACCGGAAGCATATAAAGCTTACTCAGCTTCTCCTTGTCAGCATAAAGCCAGCAGGCATCCAGAAACTGCTGCATAAATCCACCTATTCCCATCCATTCCACGCTGGTTGCAAGAATAACTCCATCAACCTCCTTCAGTGTTTTAGGAAGCATGGAAATTGTGCTTTTTTCCTCATAAAGATTATATCTGGTTACCTGAACTCTGAGCTCCTCCAATACTTCTGTTAATTTACCGATAACGTAGAGAGTAGGATCTTCGATTAATCCCCTGCCACCATAATAAATATTTACTTTCATAAAATAGTCTCCTCCCAATATCACATACCATGTGTTATCTGGAAATCCATTCAAAACCTTATGTTCTGGAAGTACGGGATTTCCTGCTTTGTTCCATATACAAATACAGAATAATCATGAGTAATAAGCCTCCGACAAACCCGCCTATATGGGCTGCCTGATCAATCCTGCTATTAAAAATACCGCCATAGATACTTAATATAATAAATATTATAATCCTTGACGTACTAATTTCCTTAAACCTTCCTCTATGAACAATCACCTGAAAAAGCATTGCTCCTACAACCCCAAAGATTGCTCCAGAGGCTCCAATAGAGTAAACTGATTTTCCAAACTCAAATATACCATTCTCATTCCACATATTATAGCTTATGGAAGTAATCCCTGCAATAATCCCTGATCCAAAATATACTAGAAGATATCTGATTCTCCCGGTAATCCGCTCCAAATTATCCCCCACAAAGAGCAATATAATCATATTACTAAACAGATGATCCCAATCCGAATGCAAAAACATAGAAGTGATCAGCCGATAATATTCATGCTTTTCTTTCACGTAATACCAGGACAGGGCTCCGTTAAAAAACATATGCTCCTCTCCGCCAAATACATGTACATAGTGAAAGATAAGATAAATTAATATGTTGATAATAATCAGCGATGTATTTACCGGGGTAAAGGTTGCTAGGATACGAGAAGTATTATTCTTTATCGATGTCCATAAATCAGGTCTTGTTCCACCCGGAAGCATTTCTCCATTCTGTTCTGCCAGAAGGTGTTCCAGCAAGCTTCTAAGCTGGGCAAATTCTGAGGATTGTGTCTCATATAAAATGACTCGGCCTTCCCGGGTATCGATAATCCAGTGATTATCCTCCGACTCATCCAGAATCAAATGTTTTGCAATGTCTGGATTACCTGTAATAATCAAGCTAACCAGATGTAAAGCTACAGGATAGGTAGCTTTAAAATTATTCTTAACCTGCTGAAGGATATAATGATACTGTTCTTTTGTGAACTCATTCCCTCTTTCTGCGTGAATTACAGATACTACGTTAAGGCTACCCTCTTCCTCGAGATAAAAAAGATAGATTCCCTGTGTATTCGAAGAAATCTTACGGTAACCCATATTGACTAAGCTGTTACTTAATCTATCCTCAAACATTGTAAACAGTCCTATTCTAAATTATACTTCCCAATCAAATGAGCGAGTTACAGCTTTCTTCCAGCCTTGTAACAAGGAGCTTCTCCTATCCTCCGTCATATTGGGTTGGTACGTTTCCGCAAGTGCCCAGTTCGTTATGATCTCCTCTTTATCCTTCCAGAAACCAACTGCCAGGCCTGCAAGGTAAGCCGCTCCGAGTGCTGTCGTTTCAATACATACCGGTTTATGAACCGTCGTATCTAAGATGTCTGCCTGAAATTGCATTAGAAAGCGGTTTGCACAGGCTCCACCATCTACCTTTAACGATTTTAAACGGATATTAGAATCAGCCTCCATTGCCTTTAACACCTCATAGGTCTGATAAGCAATCGATTCTAACGTTGCTCGTATAATATGATCCCTATTGCATCCACGGGTAATTCCCACAATTGCACCTCTGGCATTCTGATCCCAATAAGGTGCTCCTAGCCCGGTAAACGCTGGAACTACATAGACTCCATTGGTGTCCTCTACCTGGCTGGCATATTTCTCACTCTCTGCAGCAGTTCTAATGAGCTGTAGCTCGTCCCTGAGCCATTGAATGGCTGCTCCGGCAACGAATACACTACCCTCCAGTGCATACTCCACTTCTGCTCCTGTTCCTGCTGCAATGGTAGTGAGTAGACCATGCCTTGATGTAATTGCTTCCTTTCCTGTGTTCATAAGCAGGAAACATCCGGTTCCATAAGTATTCTTCACTTCACCACTGCTAAAGCAGCACTGTCCAAATAACGCAGACTGTTGGTCCCCTGCTGCCCCGGCAATCGGAATTTCCTCCCCAAATAGGGAGCTGTCCGAATAGCCATACACACAGCTGGAAGGCTTCACTTCCGGTAGCATCTGTAAGGGGATATCCAGCTCTTCCAGTAATCTGGTATCCCAGGTTAGCTTCTTTATATCATATAGCATCGTTCTGGATGCATTCGTATAATCCGTTACATAAGTTTTTCCCTTTGTAAGATTCCAGATAATCCATGTATCCACGGTTCCGAACAGTAGCTCTCCTTCTTTCGCTTTCTCTCTGGCACCAGGTACATGATCCAATATCCATTTAATCTTAGTTCCCGAAAAATACGCATCAGGAATTAATCCTGTCTTTTCCTTGATATAGGGTTCCAGCCCCTTTGCCTTTAATTCCTCGATCATATCAGCCGTTCTTCTGCATTGCCATACAATCGCATTATGAACTGGTTGCCCTGTATGCTTATTCCACACGATAGTCGTTTCACGCTGATTGGTAATTCCTATTGCAGCAATTTCCTTCGCATCAATCCCAAGCTTGGCCATAGCCTCTGTCGCTACTGATATCTGTGATGACCATATCTCCATTGGATCATGCTCCACCCATCCCGGCTTTGGATATACCTGGGTGAACTCTTTCTGCGCAACACTTTTCATATTTCCCTGTTTATCAAAAATAATGCATCTTGAACTGGTGGTTCCCTGGTCGAGTGCCATAATATATTGTTTCATAGCTCCTGTTCTCCATTTCTAATGATATTTTCCCAGTGAAATTCCGTATAATCTCACCTTTATTCCATCTTCATGAGTGAACTGATTACTTATTTTTATCTGGCATCTTTAATGGATATCACAATGACTGATATTGCTGCGATCACAAGAATGATATCCAGTATGAGCAACACCCCATAAAAGAACTTATTCACAAATTTATCATCCCGTTTGTCCTTCCATTGAAATGCAGTATTAAATGTTAATACCGCAGAAAAAACCAAAAGCAATATTCCTTTAACTAATGCATTATTAATGAAGTTTGCAATCACTAAGAACAGTATCATTACTATAGCGTGCAAAACATCATATCGTCTCTTCATATCAACCCTCCAGTTATTATAAGCACTGATTTATTCTATTTTACACTTTTATCCCATTATTTACAATGCTTTTTAGGTACTAAGTTACTCTTGGTTACTCTTTATGGTAACGAAGAACTGATAGCCTGGAACAGGAATATATCCGCCGTGGAGCCGTTTTCACTAAGTTGCACTGCATAACGGTACATAGGACTCTAAATAACAGAGTCCAAGTACCGATAATCGTAAATTCTTCACCTTTATGTATGTCATCTATAACCAGACAAGTTTATTTCTTAAATTATTAGCATAAATCATACAGGAATATATAACGTATATTTGCAAATGCTACTTCATCTCCTAATTGGATTTCTTTCTTCTGGTAGCTCTGTAATATTTCTTGGTTTACATAGGTTCCATTTGTTGAGTTTAAGTCTGTGATATAGAATTGGTCCTGTTCCTTCGTAATTTTGGCATGATATCGACTGACTACGTCGTTTTTCAGGCAGTAATCCACATTTTTCTTAAGTTTTCCGATGAAAAAGGGGAAATCGGTAATTGATATTGTGGAATAGTTTATTTCATCCACAGGCTTGAGCATAAATTCTTTTTGCTCCTTATTTTCATTTATACATGGACTCAAAGCATCTTCACTTATACAATTAATTGCTTCCTCATTGAGAAAGCAGGTTGGGTTACTATCATAACTTTCCTCTTGCTGACTTTGTGTGGTATTCCTCAAGAATACCGAAGCTCTTAACCCTGCCTGTTCATGTACATCGACCTGTTCTGGTAATATATCGCCCTCTTCTGGTTCATCCTTCTCATCACGATGTAATGAGGATGGGTCTTCTTGATCCTCTCTTGGATTTATATAGCTTTTTCGCGGGGTGATACGAGCCTGTTTGTTTTTCTTATCCCATATTTTCTTGAGAAAATATCCTTCTGTACAAATAAGAATTAGCAATAGAGCACATACCTTTGTATAATCCATACGGTTTCCAAATTGATTATATAAAATTCCACTTGTAAGTGCTGCTATAACAATCATTACTCCTCCTGTCAGACATAGTACTGTATAGAGGTATGTAGCGGGTGGGTAGGTATTTATCTCAACTTCATCTTCAATTCTTTCTAGCATAACAGGAATATCCGATTTCGCTTTTATTCGATTTATAGTCCTCTTAGACTGTATGGTATTTGCCTGCTGCAGAATACCTTTTCGTTTAACTTTGTTCTTTTGTAATACGGTAGTTTCCGACTTTTCCTCCTGTTTCTCATTCCTTTGGGTGAAATATTCCTCTTCTGTTTTCTCATATTTTCTCGTTGATGCAGGTTCTCTTTTTCCCTTGACGTTATCAGGTACCATTTCTTCAATCTGTTTATTCAGGAGATTATGAAGCTGTTCAAAGGTGAAATGTTCCTCCCTGCTGACGGAATAAAGCTGATATACTAATAAAACCGCTTCCTTATCATGATAATCCACCTTATTCATTAAGAACTCGATTAAGCCATTCATTTGCTCCTTAATGTTTTTTTGATATCCGGGATAGTAGCATAAATAAGGCTCATCTGTAGTAACATCCAAGTAGATGTAGTCCGGTTGCAAAATAAAATTATCCTCATTCAGTAAATAGTTATAAACCTCGTCAATAACGGAAAGTATTCTACTGATTATCTTCTTAAGTCTCTCATAGGATAATACCGTTTTATCAAAATAATGGAACATGGATTGCTTTGCAGTAATATCATAATAATAAAGAACCCGGTTATCCAAACATTTGTGATTTAACGCCAGAAGTCCTTGAAGCGATTGATACTCCATCATTTTAATACTGTATCGTTCCTCTTCGTAATCCTCCCCCTTTATTACCATATAATTATTTCGTAGGTCTTTTTTATACTCCACTTCCATAGATCTTTCTCCTTCTTGACTCTCTATAAATCTTTACTTCCCGAAGATTCCCTCCAGTTTATCTTTTAATTGACTCACACCTTTCATCCTCGAGCCAGAATCCAACACTACTTCCATTTGCCGTAACGTTTCAGCGGGGTTGTGAATCCCACTATCTTCTTTGATCGTCCCATGCGCCAAAGAACTAAATAACTGCTTTACCCAATATAACGATACTGATGTTTCGGTTTCAACCGATAGCTTAACCTTGGTCTTTCCGACCTCTGAATTTACCTCGGCAATTCTTGTTAAGAATAGCCCCTCCGATAACTCTTGCTGTAAGTATTGCTGGATCTGGGAGGCTTCCATATCATTATTTCCCATCAGAAGATAGAAGACTCCTCTTTCTCCAATTGTTTCATAACTAAGGTTTCCGGTATCTATATCAGCCTCATGCTTCAGAGTAATACTTGCTTTATGCAAGGTTTTATTGATAATTCCCTGTATTCTGCACTTATCATGAAGATAAAAGGAGAGATACAACAGTGCAAAAACAACAAAAATAACGATGGGCATGACAAAGGCCGCCTCAACCGTCATGCTACCCTGTAGTGTCTGCTTTGATAGCATCCTTTTTCTCAGAGTCACACCATACCCCTCCTTTCAACCTTACTACAATATATTGCATGGGTATTTATACTCCGATACCGTATTCTGATAGCATTAGAATAACATAACCTATTAGCAGGAACGGGATAAAAGGTATACTTTTCTTTCGATCTGCTAGGCGAAGCATCAATAAAAAAATTGATACAATGGCAGCCAGAATCAGAGCAATGGCAAATAGCTCCAGATTACTCCAAAACCCCAGTCCCAATCCGGTAATGCATAACAACATACCATCTCCCATTCCAATCTTTCCTCCTGTGGCTTTGCTTAGAACCACTACGGACAAACCCAGAGCCAGTCCACATATTCGATCTGCTATAGATATCGAGTAGCAAAAAGGTAAACATGCAATTACAATAAAGGCTCCCAGAGTAATGATCCAGAGATATACCTTTTTCTTAACGGTATCCTGTATCCCACAAAACAGTAATAATAATCCCATACTGATTGTCATCGTTGATTCTGCCATACTATATTTTCTCCTTATCCATTTGAATTTTTAATTCTAATAATATTATCTGATTATATAAATTTTTACTGATTATGTTAGTATTACGTAAACTCTATCTTAGCCGTAATGTATCATCCGTCATCCACCGCATCGTTTGCATGGAGGTCTTCCTCCCACCTTCGACAGGGGTATTTCCTGAACACTTCTCTTAATACGACTACAGTTTCTCCTGCTATGATACCTGGTTCCATCCGATGTAATATAGTAGGTTGCAAAATCACCCTCCTTCCCAGTACAACAGGATTCACAGGGATAATACTTTCCACCATTATCATTTCTCAATGCGTCAGGGATTCCTATGGTAGACTGAACGGATAGAAGAATATGCGTACAGGTTTTGCTCTTATGATATACCCTACCCGTCTCAGTAATATACACTATGGGATCATCCTCAGAACTACTTTCTTCGCTACTAGTTGAATAGGCTGATGCCACCTTATATCCCGTCCAGCTTCGAAGCTTAACTCTTTGTATCAACTGCATATCTTTAATGGTAATTATCTTTATGGGTAATCGGACTTTGTATCGTACAATAATGTCAATACATCCATCCTGATCCATCAATTGCGATCCCATAAAGCTGATTCCATCATATCCTTCATAGATACAGGAGCGATTAATCTGATCAATATCAAGGTATTTCATAGCATAAAGCTTAAGAACTCCATCACTTACCACAGAACCTGCAAACTCGTGTAATCCAATTTCCAGCTCCTCACCGAAGAGTGTTTGATCAAAGCCCAATGCATCCTCTACGTCCATGAAATCATCGTATATGTATGCAGTTTTGGATAAATCAAGACCCATTCTGGTTAACCCTGCCTGTATTTGCTCCTGAATCAGAAATATTTGTATGAAGTAAAGAAAGGCAAGTATAAAAAACAGGAATATGGGCGTAACTAATGCTGCCTCCACCGTTAAGGAGGCCCGTTTCTTTTCTGCTATTAATGTGTTAAGAAGTTTATTTACCTTTATGTTCAAAGCAGCCTCCATCTTACAATATAGAAGAGCCATATTAGCTATCAAATACTTGGATGGATTGGGATATCCGTTCTTCTTTTAATTAGAAATGATATATATGATTCATAAGCAAATGACTTCTTGGAGAGAGATTTTTATTTAATAGATAGATTAGACGTTTCATAATTTAATAGACAAGAGAACGGACATCCCAATCCATCTAAGTATAGGGATTAACATGAGTCTTTAAGATCGATAAATTAAACAAGCAAACTCTTAGATAGAACGTTTTTAGTAACTATAAGTAGCTTGTGTCGTGTATTGAAATCTCTGAATCCTTCGATTATAGGATCCGAGTATGAAGGGTATTGCTATGAATTTGGGCTTTACTATAACGGTTGAGGTAGCATGATAACCAAAGAGCACATTTTGCATATAAAAGGGTTCATCATAACGAATCTGGATATTCTCCTGAATCAGATCCATAGCCCTGTAAATAAGGTCCTTTTTCTTCTTCATAAAAAGAAATGCACATAAGTATTCATGATAGGATATGGATATTTCTTTGGTTTGAGCAATCTGAACCGCCTTTGATTGAAAGAAGCTTCGATTAAGCATAAATATCTCTGGAAGTTGTACTAACAGGGTCTTCTTGAGAACAGGAACCTCCCTGTCCATCATAAGTGCACAGGTATCAACCAAGGCTTCCGAGAAAGCCCAAATCAGCATTAATATTGTCTGCGTAATGCTAACCAGGATTGGTAGCCCAGTAAAACCAACAAGGGCTGCAGCGGCTAATTTTGCTTCATTACATTTTGATGAATCACCCAGCAGGCTAACAAAATCTAAGATGGTTCTCAGGAAGATAATACGTGAAATTACCGAGGACAAATTATCAAAATCATTATACTTACCTACTAGAAGATATTCCTGTTCATAGCTAAGAAAGGATGGTTTTCTAAGCTTTATATCCTCTCCCTCTTTGGGATATGCATAGAAATGGTCTCTGATGTATTCCTGATAGAGAATGTGTTCCGCTATTTTATTTATTCCATCACCCAATACGGAAGCAAAATCGGGCTCTTTTCCAAACGTACCAAATAAATCTGCTGCACCGGTATTCTTATTCCCAATTGCCGCATTTTCAAAGAAAGAGGTCAGTTTTGATAAAAAATCAGTGTCTTCACCAAATAGCGCCGCAAGACTGGACGGAAGCTGGTCCTGCGACAGTTCTGCCCTTGATATCTGATTTGGGTCCACCACAAGACTGGTCAATCCCCCTTGAATCATGGTCCCTATCTCATCCAGGATATCTGACCTCTTGGATTTATCCAATACCAAGCTACTGTAATCCAGTGTAAGTCCCTCAATCTGATAGGATTGCAAATAAGACTCCGCTGCTTGAAACGCACCTTTGGCAGTTGAAAATGCTTCATGATTCAATGCAGACTCTACTTGATTTAAATAATTTCTCCCATTATTTAATACCTTAATATTGTTGCTTAGTATTCCTTTCATACTATCAAAATTAAACCCTTTTGGATCTGTGTAGCGTTTCAGTTCCCACAGATTCTCCACCAGGCCTGAGAAAATATCCTCCTCTATCGCATCTTCCTGCTCATATAAGGTAGCTTCATACTGCTCGAGAATGGGTTCTGCTGCTGCCAGCTTAGGTAATATCATATCAATGGTTGAGATAGCCTCGTTAATGTATGGTTCTAATCCAGCTGTAACTGTTAACAGCTCATTTTTTGCTGAGTGCAGCCCGTTTATCAGGCTTTTTTTCGTTTTCTCCAGTTCACTTAGTTCTTTTTCGAGGCTCTCAATTCTTTTTCGGATATCTTCCAAGACGCTTTCGTTATCTTCTTTACCTTCTTTGCTGGTATCTTCCTCCTCTTCACTGGATTCCTCTGCCATACTCTCTGCTTCTGATAGCTTTGCTTCCTCATCTTCCAGTTCAAGGCTTACCTCATTTTGTCTCTCTATTACCGCCTCCAATTGATCGAAATCACTATAAATAGACTGAAATTTTGCTTTCAGGTCGATATAGCTATTCTGTAAAGCAAGATAAATACTGTTATGATTAATTCCAACCTTGTCTTGGGTTGGTTCACCGTAACAAAGCTTTTTCACAAAGGAGCCGGAGGTTTTCAGCCTTCCATCCTTCGTCGTCTCAAGTCCTTTCTTGCTCGTCATTACACCATCTAAGGATTCCATCAGTTCCAGGATTCCCTCGTCAATATCCACCAGTTCCTCTTCCGCCTTTTGCTTCTGTTCATAGACGATGCTAACCTTTTTCGGAGTATCCATAAGTGACATTTTTTCTAAAAAAAATTCAATTCCTTTTCCAATTTCACGATACTTCATATACTCCACCGCCTCATTAAGAAAAAGGGTTCCTTCATAATCCATTAGCATAGCAAACTGATCCGTAGCTAAGGAATCAACAGAGCTGTTATAAAGTTCAATTCCTTTTGAATATAGCAGAGAATTGATGTCCCTGTTGGGCTCCAGAGTATACGACATATAATCCATCAGCTTGGCTGCAATTGCCTCCTCCTTTTCTTGCATGCTACCCGATCCGGTATGATATCCAAAGATATGATATTCCTCCCACAGAGGACCGTAGTATTCCGCCAGAACAGAATCCATTGCAGTTGTCAGGGAACGCTCTGCCCATACCTTCGCAGTACTTACCCTCGCTCCTTCAATGATGGTAAATATCAGCGATAAAATCAGCAGCAGGATGAAGCTGAAAAATACCGTTATGGTTCCGTTCATTTCTTGCTTATTTCTTTTATTCAGATTACATCTTCTCCTTCTTACGGTCCCTCTGAGCCGCCTATGATTTCTCCAGAATCACCTGTAATGGCTTCAAATGCCTGTTCCACTATGGCAGAGATCTCATCCTTAAATATTAATACCAGCCCAATCACGATTACCAGAATCAATATTACTTCAATGATTCCAACACCCTCTACCTGAGGGGTAAACATCCTCCAATACATTTGTTTCAATCTTCTTTTCATCGTCTTCGCCAAAACTGGCTTTCCCTCCTTTTTAGATTCGTCGTAGTACAGTTGTTATATGTAAATCATCCCGCCTCTGATTAATTTGCTCTTTATCAAATTCGAAAGGATAAAAAAGCCGGAATTAGTATAATCAGCATCACAATTACCAGCATAATCATCATGGGGGCTAACAATCTGGTACTGGCCTCCTCTCCCATTCTCTTTGCCATTTCTTTACGGTCTTCAAAGGCTTCCAGTGCTTCTCTCATTAATAGCTCCGTAAATCCTTTGTTACCCTTTCTTAGATTCTGTGTAATTAAAGAGCAGAATTTAACATAGGGGATTAATCCAATTCGTCTCCCATACTGCTCATAAGCAATACCTTCTGCAATTCCAAGTCGAAGCTCATTCGCGGTTGTTAACATCTCTTCATAGGCATAGCGCTTTGCTCCTTCACGCTGACCAAATAACATACAATAATCATCCACAATTTTTAACCAGGCCTGCTTTACTGTCATACCTGCATTAACTAGCAGTGTGAACTTATTGATAATCTCCGGATAATCAAACAGCATCTGCTCTCTTCGCTTCTTCATCTTCTTATCCAGTTCTTTATCTGACAGTAGCCAGAGAAGTCCCGCTATGAAGCCTCCCGCAATTGTTATCTGAATTCCCTGCCCCCTGCTTTTATCCTTCCAGGTCAGCCGATAGTCTTCCACTGATTCCGGAAGTGCTAAATGAGGCTGCTCCTTTGATTGCTTTGATGACTTTGCCACCGCTTCGTCCAATTTTTTAGTCAGCATTTCCTCTTCACTAAAGATACGAGGTAAAATGTGAAAATGCAGAGTATGTTCGTATTCCTCTTCACAATAGGTTAATACGGCTGTTACACTTGTATCCACCCCTTCCTTAAGCTCCTCATTTACTATCGTTCCATCTGATCGGATTAGATTCCGGTTCTCAGGCTTCCATTTTACAGCGATACTGGTATCTGGAATTCTGTTCACAAAATTCAATTTTGTTGTAATCTGTTTTGCTGATTCATTTTCTCCCAATACTGCCATGTCCAAATACTGAGATGCATTTTGAAACACACCGGGCAGCTCATTCTCTGCATACTCCTGTTCCTTAACATTAACTGTCACCTCTTTCTTATGCTCATCCTTTCCCTCCTTCCTTAATAATACCTCCAGTTCTACCCGATCACTTCCTTCACCGTAAGCAGGACGCTGTATATAATGGCTGCCTATGATAATAGGATTTTGAAGCTCCTGAACCTGAAGAATAACGGCAAACACATTCGATAGAATAAGAGCAAGAAGGACCAGAGAAATCTTACTGCACCAATATAACCGGGTTAAATTTTCTGTTCTCCTGGTTACATGAAGTGCCTTAAAAGCATCTACAATTTCCGTCTTTTGGTTTAGTTTCTTTTCTAATCCTGTCCTAGTAAGAATTAAAAATGCAAGTGGATATAAAAAAAGCAATTTATGCTCTTTTGAATCAATGTCCTTGATCCATTCCCTGTACTTCCACCTACTACATAGCAGTCCACCCAAAAGAACTGCAAGAAAACCGAGATTTACATACAGCATAGACATCTCCTTTCCTATACTTCGATTGATATAATGTGATCTATAATTCGATATGCCAGTAAGTAAATTCCTAAGAATACCGTCATAACAACGACCCCAAATACATTGTGATATAACGGTGCCAGAAACTCAGGTGAAGAAGCTTGAAAATATGCCAGAATAAAAATCGGAATTGCCTTCATAATATTTGATTCCAAGCGTTTTGCAGTAATCAGTGTGATAATCTCTCGCTTCACTTCAATTTTGTCACAGATGACACTGGATGTTAGCTTTATGACCTTTATCAAATCACCACCCGTTCTCTTTGCAGTGGAAAACACCTCGGAAAAGCTTAGGATATCCTCGACTCCTGTTCGTTCACCAAAGTTCTTAATAGCCTGTTCCACCGTAATATTCATTTTGATTTGATGAATAATATAGGAGAACTCTGATAGAATTAGTGAATCCTCTGGATATATCAGCTTCAGGTCCTTATATGCTTCCTCAAATGCATTTTCGGCCGAATAGCCTGCCTCTAACGCCGCTGATAAAGATAGTATGCCATCCCGGAATTCTTTGTTAAGGTCCCATTTACGCTTTTTAATCAACTCCTTTTTTTTCAGTCTTAAGAATAGATAGATAAGAGGACTTAACAATAAGACACCCCATATACTTCGGTAAAACAATTCCCCTAAAAGAACCGAGGCCGCCATACCGAGCAATAAGTATTTCAACATTTCTTTACCCGTAAACTGATATTGATTATAATTCTGTATCATGTATCATTGGCAGCCTCCTTTATTGTTATAACCGTATTCCTGCTCTCTTAAGCTTATCTGTATGAAGTAACTCATTCTGTTTTGCCAGGGTTCCTTTAATCCTACCGTTAGCTTCACCGCCCTCCTCAAATAAATATAGCGGATTTAATTGTATCTCTCCGTCCTTACAATCCAGGACCTCTGTTATTTCAAGCAATCGACGCGATCGGTCACGCAACCGGCCCAGATGAACAATAATATCAATTGCAGATGCAATCTGCTTTCTAACCGCCAATAATGGTATCTCCGCTCCGAGGAGAACCAAGGATTCCAGTCGGCTTAGCATGTCTGCCGGTGAGTTGGCATGTCCTGTGGAAAGAGATCCGTCATGCCCTGTATTAAGTGCCTGTAACATATCGATTGCGGCCGCATCTCTGACTTCTCCAACGATTATCCTGTCCGGTCGCATACGCAGGCTAGTCTTTATAAGGTCTCTGATCGTAATCTCATTGCTTCCTTCTGTGTTGGCATTACGTACCTCAAGTTGTACCAGATTGGGGATGTTCCGAATCTGAAGCTCCACCGAATCCTCTATTGTTATAATACGTTCCGATGCGGGTATATAATTGGACAGAACATTCAGAAAGGTCGTTTTACCGGAGCCTGTACCTCCACTGATAAAGATATTGTAGCCAGCGATTACCAGGTGTTTCAAAAATTCTGCTGCCTCTTCTGAAATGGATTCTAATTCGATAAGCTTCTCTATCGTAATCGGGTGGTCTGGAAACTTTCGAATGGTTATAATCGGACCATTGATTGCTATAGGAGAGAGAACGATATTTACACGGGAACCGTCAGGAAGTCTGGAGTCTACGATTGGATTGGCCTCATTAATAATTCGGTTGGAATGGGATACGATTTGCTGTACTACATCCTCCAGCTTCTGCTCCGATTCAAAGCGTTTCCCACTTAATGAAATTACTCCGTTTTTCTCAATGAAAACTTGCTCTGGGCCATTAATCATGATCTCTGTAATTTCATGATCCTCAATTAATTCCTGTAGAACATCCAGCCTGCGAATGGAATTAAAAATCTCTCTTCGGAGTATTTGCTTTTCCTGCATAGGAATATAATTCTCTTTGCCATGGGAGACAATCATCTCATCAATAATATCCAGCAATTCCTCATCGGTAATCTCCCTTGTCAGGTCCAGATTCTCCAGAATTGTTCTCTTAAGCTGCTCCTTTATCTGCTTCATTGTAGATAGTCCTCCGCAACTGACCATACCCGGCTTTGCTGTAATTCATGAAGGGAAATACCTAGATATCTTCCATCCGCTTGTGATTTGAGAGGTATTTTTATAATCCTGTCCTGAGCAATCGCTGCACCCGTTACCTCCATCTGTCTGTTCCACTCTGTAAGCAAGGCCTTCTCATACTTTGAATTATTCCATGGAACTAATACCTCGTTGCTTTGCTTTAACAGCTCCATTACTGCTTCCGAGTAAAAACTGATATAAAAGACCACAAGATCATACTCGGAGCTGGTTATCAGGCTTTGAATCCATTTGCGAACATCCTCTTTCGTTAAGGACAGCAATTCAAAACCACAGGTGATACCTGATAATACGGACAGATTGCCGTGATACTGAACAAGGGATCTCATTTTTGTTATTGTGTCGGGATTTTCTTTCAGATAATAGATGAACTCAGATAGCGCAGAATTGTTATCACTCTCATTGCAACTACAAATATCTGTTGGAAGAAGCTCCATGGGAATAAATAGGACACTGCTATGTTCCGACTGAAGCATACTGACAGACCAGGCGAAAGCTGTCTTTGACTCCTCAGGAACAGGAGAATGTATGGATATAATTTTGGTCTTGCCAGAGGGCTGCTGCCTGTGTAGTTCATTCTCCCATCTTCTGAAATAAGATATTGCCTTTGATATTACGCTTTGTACGGATTGATATTTAAAGATATAAAGCTTTTCAAAATCCTTTTCTTTGGACTGATCCTCTGTGAATTGAACAATTAGTTTCACATTATCCGGTGGTATATCATCTGTCCCCATATCCGTACCCAATAGTAGTATGTCAATCAAGTGCTGTCGCAGATATTCCTGAAGACTTTCCGCTTTTGTAAAAATACAGATTTCATATTCAGGCTCATTCTTTTTAAAGAATTCCATAAACCGCGTAGCATAACTGGTATCTCTGTCGTAAAGAGCCAGTACTTTTCTCAATATATCATTCCTCCTATTCTGAACTAAATGAAAATATGTGAGTAAATAAGAATATGAACAGATAACGATGATTGTTATGAAATTAAAACAGAAAAACATAGATATGTTGAACATGTGAATATCTTACAGCGGCATACTTTTATTGTCAATCAAAACTCTGTCTGTATTTACATCTTTGGTATATTATGATAAATAATTTCTTGTAAATTGTCTCTTTGCACAAGGCACATATCATTATCGACTTGCTGGTCTAAAGTAATATAACGCAAAAAAGACTGGCATACACCAATCTTTATAGGCAAAAATGCAACCATTTAGCGGTTATATAATTCTCATGCAGTGAAAAAATAGTATACGGCAAGCCCAAATAAAAGCAGAAAGCCTGGTAATCCAAGTAAACCGTTGGTAGCAACAGTCGCCGCATTAATTCCTACACTTATGGTGAAGCCCCTGCTCTTTAATACCATATTTAGCAAATAGATGGCCAATGTCCCCAAGCATGCACGGAGTGCAAAGTTCACAATCAGATCCGGTCTCTGCTTTATGACACATGCTAAAATGAATATCAGACATACTACTATCACAGTAATAAAAATAATATTCTCCATACAATCTCTCCTTCTTCGTAGTATGAAACTATCTGAAGCATCTGTTATCTCATTCTATCCGTATTAACACTTCCATTTGTACATCCCTTCACTACATTTATATACTCAATTATCCAATTTATGTTAATAAATAGAATAAAAGACAATGAAATTGACTATACTAGTAAAAACTATATAGCGAGGATGGTGAAGTATGCGATTGCTCTTTAAGAAGAAACCTCCGAAAGAAAATCTGTTGCTAATAAACGAAATAAATAAAACCAAAATTGCTCTAGAGGCTGCCTATTCTAATTTTGAAAATGTAGTGGATCCGGATTTAATTGATAGCTGCATATATGAATTAAATGCTGTTCAAAATCGATATAAATACTTAATAAGACAGGCAAAAGCCTTGGATCAAAAATACTGCTAGAAAATTTTAGACTTTTTAAATCTACATGAATTAAGCTGTCCCAACCTTCCATACCATGGAGTATTGTAATATAATACTCTAAGGTCCGGTGGTTGGGACAGCTCGCTTCACTCTATAATTTCTCTTTTGTAGTTTATGTATTCTCTTTTGTTCTTAAAACTTTTATCAGTAGTACTCTATTTCCTTTTGTACCTTAAACTTAATGTGATAACTTTTGTACTCCAGCAGAAGCTACCAAAACGTTTCCGCTTTCTCTTTGGTAATGGCTTCTATGCAATGAACCCACGGTTTCGATCACTGGGATCGATATAAGTCTCATTTAAGGTACCTTTTCCGTAGGTTAAGCCCGCGTAAAGCTGTTGGGTATTGCGCATTACAGGTCCACTTTGATCCTGCTTGCTTACCTCTTCAAAGCCCACAAGCAGCTTTCTTAATACGACCTCAGCACTTTCCAGAGGTTCCGGATTTCTCTTAATGATCGCTGTAATAATTCGTTTATTCGTATAAAGATATAGATTTAACAGGTCATAGGAAAGGGCATAACCCATATCCAGTGCATTAATCAGCTCATTGATATATTTCTGTGCCTTCTTCAGTTCCTTATCAAATGTCGATAGGTCACCCATGTCATAAGCCTCTTTTGCTTCCTCTATTTCCGTTAATATCATCTCATACAAAATAACTATCAGCTCACTCTTGGATGCTTGTGTCACTCTTGCTGTAAACGTCTGAATCGCTTCTTTTTTCATGAGTCATACCTCCTGCTCGGATCATTCCTCCCATATTATTGCTGTAATAAGGATAGAATCATCTGAGGTCTCTGATTTGCCTGGGATAACATTGCTGTACCTGCTTGAGCTAATACGTTTTTCTGAGTATAATTTGCCATCTCTTCTGCCATATCCACATCTTCAATACGGGATAAGGATTCGGTCATGTTCTCTGAAGTAACATCCAGATTAGCAATAGAATGCTCCAGGCGGTTCTGGTATGCACCTAGCTTAGCACGAATTGCTGATACTTCATTAACGGCATTGTCTAGTAAGGTAATTGCTTCCTCTGCACCATCCTGTGTACAGATATTCACCTTATCGATTCCTAATGTCTTCGGTGTTACCTTTGGTATTCTAACGGACATGGTTTGTCCTTCATTTGCACCAATCTGTAAATCCATAGGGCCTGCGCTCAATACGGAAATTGTGATAAGCTCTAAGCCCGATCCGGGATCCGTAACATCAGCAGGCGTATCTCCCATATAACGATCATCAAAGGTGTTTCCTACAGTACCGGGAGCTACCTCGATTACCATTTTGAATCCACCCTTATCCTCAACTGTGATTTTATCCCCTCTTATGGATACTGTAGCAGTATTTTCATACAAGGAAGTGGGATCAATGGCTGCCTTACGGACAAGCTCTACTTTTGCATCATATCCTACAGCAGTTTCCACCGTAGTTCTTAATCCAAATATAGACGCTAAATTAGCATTGTCACAATGCACCTCTATCTTTTCTCTGGAACCATAATCCTTACTAACGAAAATCAAACGGTCGCCAGAGGCAAATTCCTTACTTGCATATCCGGCAGTGTCTAAATTATCCGTTGTTGATGGTACTGCAGTATCATCTATGGCAAATACATTAACATCAACCATGTCACATAGTGCTGTAAGCTTTGCCATTACCTCATCTATGGTATCGAATTCATTTATTTCTACAGATTCTCCATTTACCGTAATTGTACCTGTCTGGGATGCTCCAATCGTTCCAGTTGCAGGGAAGGCTGTTACATCTCCTATTAGTACTGCCTGTCTGGGATCCTGCGTTATTTCCAGCTGATAATCTCCCACATTCACCGAATCGGATTGAGAGATTAGCTTCACCTTATCGTTATTAGAAAAGGACTTTCGATCAATATTTCCATCCAACAGTGTCATGGTATTGAATTCTGTTGTATCGGAAATTCTCTGAATTTCATTATTTAATTGATTAATTTCTGCCTGAATGGAGGCACGGTCATCCGCTGTATAGGTACCATTTGCAGCCTGTACTGCAAGCTCTCTCATTCTTTGGAGCATCGCTTCTACTTCTACCAACGCACCTTCAGCAGTCTGAATAACGGAAATACCGTCCGATGCATTTCGGGAAGCCTGGTCCAGTCCTGCGATCTGTGTTCTCATTTTCTCTGAAATTGCTAATCCCGCTGCATCATCTGCAGCACTGTTAATACGGTAACCTGAAGATAATCTCTCTAAGCTTTTATCCAGCTTCAGATTTGTTCTGGATAGCTGGTTATTCGCTTTTAATGCGGAAATGTTATGATTAATTCTCATGTAAAATCACCCATACCTTTCTGTTATTGCTGCCATCTCCCTCCCTGTTATGATGGTTCGCATTATTTTTCTTTTGCTTTATCTGCCCGTATCCCGTCCACCTCCATGTGGTAGGATACCTCTATATTAGTCAATAAATATTTTTGATTTATGATTCTACTGCTCGGACAGGTGTACCATCCGCACAACAGATTTAGCGATACGATATAGGGTACGCTCCGTATCAGCTGTTATCGTATTGTTCGTATCCTCATCGGATATCTGAAAACGATAGGAATCGTTATCCTTTTGTTGTAAGCCAAAGTTTACTTGCTTAATTGCAATATTGCTTTCTTCTGCTGTATGCTCCAGTACGGATATATTCTCCTGAAGTCGGGATAATCCTTCCCTGCTATCACTACTGATAAATCCACTCAGTGTCTGATCCTTAAGGGAAAACTCCGCCTTCATATTACCTAGCTGTTCGGATCGAATTGTAACAGATAATTTGCCGGTATCACGAGCGCCTCGAATAATGGTCAAATTCATATTCGTAACACCCTTCTCTGTCTCAATTGGTATCTGATAGAATTCTTTCGAAGCCATTTTTCGTAGAAATGTAATCTGCTGTCCGATACTTTTTAACTCTGCCAATCGACGACTGTCAATCTTCTCTTCGGAACAAGCTCGTTCCACTACTTCTTTAGCATTCGCCTCTAACTGCGCATAGGCATTCTCCATAGAAGACTTATCAATCAATGTATCGGAAATATCGTCAGTTTCCTTAAGATTATTTTGCAAGTTTTCGTCGATATTTTCCTGTTCCAGTTTCTTTAGCTTTGTAATCGCTGATTCACCACTACTTAAAATATGATTGGCCATCACAATATGAAGTGGTGTGGCCGGTACCTGAAAATCGTTCAGGAACCGAATTGCCTGTTCACTGTTCTTACAGAGTGTACGGATTTGGTTCACGGTATCCGTGTAAGCCTCATATTCCGTTGAATCTTTGCTGTCCACTGATTTTACCTGCTCCCAAAGCTTTTCAATCGGTATGCTCTTTATAGAATTCCAGATACCTTCTTCCACAGGCTCCTGCAACTGTGCAGGAAGAATCTCACTTCCTGATGCTTCTGTCTGATACAGAAGCTCCTGAATGCTTTGCAGCTTACCGGGTGATACTTGCTCTGCAATATCCTTCAGCATCTGATTCATATACTCGATCTGCTCTGCAACGGCTTCTCTTCTGGTATCATCCGAAGGATTCTGCTCATCTTTATTTTGTAAAGCCGAAAGCTGGTCCGTAATGGTTTCCCCTTCTCTTGATACTGACTGAAGTGTACCGAATTCATCATCAATAATTGCATCCAGTCTTCCCTTTTTACCTGTCCGCACTGCACTAAGAAGATGCTCCAGGGTAACCTCTCTTCCGGAATTAATTACAGCACCCAGAGCTGCTCCGTCAGTTTTTTCCACATTGTACAGTAAACGATATATTCCAATATACGATTTTCTTTCCTCCGGGGTAATCTCGTTGGATTTTTCCAGCTTTATCAAGTAGTTGCTGTATCTCTCCTCTGAGGTGATACCCTGTTCCTCCCTGATACGGTCTATTACCTGATTCAGCTCTGATATCGGCATATTTAAGGGATTGAGTCCCTCTTTTATCATGGAAACCGTTACCTGAGGATGCAAATTCCTCATCATCCGGTTGACTTCCATATCATAAGCCTTTATCTGGTTGACGGATTGCTGGTTAATCTCCATATTATTATAGCCCAGAATTCGAACTGCTCTCTGGTTTTGCTCTGTATTCTCAATGTTAAGCTCTGCAAGCAGGCCATCCATGTTCCGAAACGCTTTTTGAATGGAATCTCCATACTCTGCATTGGGAACGGTCATTAAAGCGTCATATGCTGTCCCTGCTCTATCCAACTTGGCCTGCAGCTGATTTCCATCTGTTAAGAGGCTTGGAATCGTCTGTTCCTTTCGCTGGGATAAGGTACTTCCCAGTACATAGCTTGGCACCCATTGCAGTCTTTGAACACTTTGTGTTGTATCCCGAAGTATTTGAACGGACTCCTCGGATACCTCCACATTCTGCTCCTGCAATAGCTCCTTGTAGTAATTATTCTCCAGTTCTCTTAAAGCCTCTACTACCTCCTCCAGTTTTTTTAGCTCAATGGAGAATCCCTTCTTCTCAAGCTGTGCCGCTGCTTCGTAGGTCATCTTCAATCGGATTTCTTCCAGCTGACGACGTGCCTTTATTTCTTCAAAACGATAATCCCTGCCATCTATTGCAGCTGCTGTTTCTTGTATAGCTTCTCCTGCTGTAGAGGAGAATTCTTCTGTCTCCACTTCTTCGGATGCATCCGATCTCTTTGCGGAAAGACCCTCCTGTATAGCTAGTAATCGTTTAATTGTGATATCCGAATCTTCTCTTACTGCCTGGGATATAACTTCCTCACTGATGTTTTGAAGCTGATCAACCGTATCCCGTAAAGCAGAATACTCTGATGTGTATAGGGATACATTCTTAGGTGCGATACCCTGCTTCATACTGTCAATAATATTATCCAGCACCGCATCCTTGTTCATATTATTCTTAATCTCATCCAAAGCTTTTTTCTGGGCATAGCTTTCCTTCGTAACAGGCAGGTTATTACTAAGCAGCCATTTCGCAGTCTCCACATTATCAGCATTAACCGGATATCCGGCTTCCCGAATGACCTCCTGAACCTGGGAGGAAAGCTCCTTCCATGCTTCATCCGATATGTTTGTTGTGTTTTTTGCAGCTTTACTGCCGCTATAATAAGCTTTGTATATATTGGCTATGGTGGGCTCTAAATCCTGAGCTATAAGATACTGCATGGTTTTATCATCCATATTTGCAGATACACTGCTTTGCTCAAGAGCCATTTTGATGGATTGTATATTTTCCGATGTCACAGGAAGATTAGCCTCTTTGAGTCTTTTTTCTATCTCTTGCTCCATTGACGAAGACTGTCCATATGATTTCTGCATTCCGGCTGCTGCCAGCTCATAGGAATTGCTTTCTGACTTCACCTTATCTAAGGCATTCATTATTCCCACTACGGTTAAGGAATCCACCATAATTCCGTTCTTCTCCAGCAGCATACAATCCTGCTCTGTCAGGCGAATACCGATCTCTTCTAACTTATCTTTCATATCAAGTATCGCTTTTTCTCTCTCCGCCTGCTTTGCATTCTTGTCTTTTCTATCAAGTATGTAATCCTTGTCCGGTTCCTGGACTCTTGTTGCAGTTAATGTATTCTGGTTATCCTCAGACAGGGAATCTAACAGCTTTAATTCAACCTCATTGTCTGATGCCTTTATAACCTCGAACGTCTTAACTTCACCACGAACGGCATTTTTTAAGATATCCTTTGATACTGTGATTCTTTCACCCTGAATATCAAGGGTAACATCCTCATCCACTGATAATACGGTACCCGAAATCAACTGTCCCTTACTCAAGCGGGACAGATTATTATCGCTCTTATTCTTAACCGTAAATTTAGCGGCATTTGATATGTCCGCCAGCTTATAGTTCTCTTCTCTTGCAACTTTATAATCCATAGTGTCCTTTTCCCCGTTTCAAGCGCTTCCCTGCGTATATTCTCTATCCTTAGCCATTCTATTTAAACAAATATTATATCTTACTTACTACAGACTGTTACGAGTAATATTTCGGTCGAACCATGTAAAAACTTAACCTTTCATGAGGTATTGAGGAAAAATTCATTGTACTACTTCTTACCTGGTATCTCCTCGAATAAACATAAAATAACTAAGAATATTACATGATCAATCGCAAGCAACTCCTATATAAGACTTTTGCTTCGTATTAACTGCCATTGGCAGAATGGAGGATACTATGTTGAGAAAATGTTGTCGCATTATTGTTATATTAGGCCTGGTACTTAACTTTATTATTCTTGGAATGGGATGTAATACTCAGGATAAAATAGAAACAGAGCAAAAGCAGTTCGATTCCTTTCTAAACGATATCTTTATTCAGGAGGTACAAACGGATTCTCTTTCCCTGAACTACTCTCTGGCTAATCCCGAGCATTTTGGAATTCAGACGACAAATGCAACCCTTGGGGAATATGGCATAGAACAGATGAATAAAAAGCTATTTCTTTCGGAGAATTATCTTAAGCGTTTATTGTCCTTTCGCTATCAGCTTCTATCCCCGAAGCAAAAATTAACCTATGATATCCTTCGGGAATACTATACTCTTGATCTGAATTTTGGAGATTTTCTATATTATAATGAATGTCTTGGTCCAACAACCGGTATTCAGGCTCAGCTGCCGATTCTTCTTGCTGAGTACAGCTTTTATGATAAGAAGGACATTGAAGAATATCTTCGCTTACTCCCTTGTGTTTACGACTATTTTGAGGATATCGCTGAATATGAAAGGCAAAAAGCGGAACACGGGCTATTTATGAACGACCGTGTTGCTAGCCGAATTATTAACCAATGTAAAGCATTTATTTCTGATCCAGAGAGTAACTTTCTAATTGAATATTTTAACGAGAAAATAGCAGGCTATAAAGGCTTAACGGAAAGTGAGATTATCTCCTATCAGGCCATTAACCGAGAAGCCGTATTACATAAGGTCATTCCTGCCTATGAAATGCTGATTAACACTTTAGTCGAATTAAAGGGTAGCGGTCTCAATGAGGCCGGTCTTTATTACTATCCAAAAGGCCAGACCTATTATGAGTATCTGGCAAAATATAAAACCGGCTCCTCTAAAAGTATGGAGGAAATGGCTGATATGCTGCAAGACGCCATTGGAAAAGGTATCGCGGATATCACAGCTCTCACTATGACAGATTCCTCAATAATTGATAAGTATCTTGAATTTTCCTCCTTCCCGATAACTAATCCGGAAGAAATTCTGAAGGATCTGAAGGATGATTTAATAAAGGATTTTCCAGAAGCGGTACCGGTAAATTGTGAGATCAAGTATGTTCCAGAATCCTTGGCCGATTATCTCAGCCCCGCCATGTATCTTGTTCCACCGATTGACAGTTACTTTAATAATAACATATACATTAATGGAAAGGATGAAGAAACCTTATCCATGATATACACTACGGTTGCACATGAAGGTTACCCCGGTCATTTATATCAGTGTGTCTACTTTCGCGATCAGAATCCTGCTCCTATTCGTAATATCATGAATTTCGTCGGCTATGATGAGGGGTGGGCAACCTATGTAGAGATGTATTCCTACCAAATGTCAGGAATAGATCGAAATCTGGCTGAATTTCTAAAAGCAAACAATGTGGTGATTCTCTGTATGTATGCCCGTGCTGATATCGGTATTCATTACGAGGGATGGACCAAAAAGGATGTAATCACTTATATCACCAATTATATTGGTGATAAGAAAGTGGCTGGAATGATTTATGATACTCTGTTGGAGGAACCAGGTATCTATCTTCCTTATGCTGTAGGATATCTGGAAATTCTGGAATTGAAGCAAAATGCGGAGAACTTCCTGGGTGATGCTTTTGTCACAAAGGATTTTCACCGATTTCTTCTTGATATTGGGCCTGCACAGTTCGGGGTGATCAAGAATTACATGGATGTCTGGATGGGAAAAACACAGTAGGTCAATGGAACTATTGACAGTATATGACAATCATAGTATATATTGTATGTTTTAATTATAATACTACATATGATGAGGAGAGAGTATGAAAGCAATCAAAAAAGTAATCATGGTAATCATCCTGGCTGCTGCAATGCTGGCACCCGTAAGTGTTCCATTTATGGATAACTACGCCATAGCAGAAGCAGCTACTGTCAAAATCAGCAACAAGAAATTAAGCCTCAAGGTTGGTGAAACAAAAGCCTTGAAAATAACAGGAACTACAAAAAAGGTAACCTGGACCTCCAGCAAGAAATCCGTTGCTACAGTATCCAGTAAAGGAAAAGTAACTGCAAAAAGTGCTGGTACAGCAACCATTACAGCCACTGTTAACAAGAAAAAGTATACCTGTAAAGTTACTGTTACTAAGAAACTCGGACCAAACGAGAGGGAGCTTGGAAATCTCACAATTACTATACCGGAAGGCTGGACTTATGAATTTAATCCTATCATGCTCAATCCTTCCATGGCAGATTTGGTACAGTCTCAAATACTGACGCCTCCGAATGCTTCTTATGGTAACGATATTCAAATATATGCTGAATATACTGGCAAAAAAGCACCGGCATACGCAGATATAAAAGGTGACATTGCCAGATACTATACAGAGGAAGAATTGGCTTTCTCCAGTGATATCAAAATTACAAACCTGAATGTAAGTGATTTTACAACGAACCATGGTACCGCATTTCGTGCTGCCTATACCTTAACTGTTGATGGTACCGCATATAATATGGTTGTATATGAGTTCTATATTGATAATTATTATCTTAAATTCACTGTAAGCGATACAGAAAATCTTAACATGGACGCTACAGCTGTAACTGTTATCAATTCTATTAAATAGATTTGATAAATTAAATCTCTATTTTAGGGTTGATTTAATCAGCACTATGAATAAATAGTAATTAGAAACTACTTCCTAAGATCTGATCACAACATGAAAGATTAGAAATAGAAGAAGCATTCATCTATGTCTTCTGTTCATTCATGATGTGATCAGTTTTTCTTTTCATTATACCAATAAAAGTAGCAAATAATTGCCATTCATTTTCTCAAATTTTACCTTAGAAATATTGACATTTACAGCTTGTCGTTTTATACTTAATGTGGCAGACAATTGATTGATATTTATTAGATGTTCTGTTTATTCTATAAATAAAGATAAAAGTAATAAAAATAACTAATAGGAGGATGTTATATGTCAACTAAAGCTTATTTTAAACACGACGAAATCGGTGCTAACAAACCCGGGTTTTCAAGAACACGTTCTATTATCGAAGCTGCATTTTACGGCAATAATGTAGTTAAGATAAACACTCTGAAGGAAGCATATGAGCTTGCTAAGAATTCACCTGGAACTATAGTTACCGATATGCCCGTATATCGCGGCGAAGAATTCGGACTTGAGCCGGATGCAAAGGTATTATTATTTAATGATGGATCTATCACGGGACGTTATGCTGCTGCAAGAAGAATTGCCGGTGAACCGAATGTAAACTGCGACAAACTTGATAAGCTTGTTATGGATGCCATTTACGACTGTAGATGGAAGACCATGTATCATGCAGAAGTATTTATTGGTTTAGATCCAGAATTCATGGTTAAGGCTCACCTTCTTATTCCAGAAGGCGAAGAAAATATCATGTACAACTGGATGTTAAACTTCCAGTATATGTCTGATAACTATATTAAGATGTATAAGTCCTCCAGACCTCTCGGAGACGAGCCTGATATCTATATCTTCTCTGATCCTCAATGGAAGGGTACTACTCAGACAGATATCAGCGATCCGAACTGCTTATGCTATTTTAATACACCTACCAACTGTGCTGCAATCTTAGGTATGAGATACTTTGGTGAGCATAAGAAGGGTACTCTTACCATTGGTTGGGCTATTGCTAATCGTAATGGTTATGCTTCCTGCCATGGTGGACAGAAGAGATACAATCTTGCAAACGGTAAGTCCTATGTTGCTTCCGTATTTGGTTTATCAGGATCAGGTAAATCCACTATTACACATGCAAAGCATGGTGGCAAATATGATGTAACTGTTCTTCATGATGACGCTTTTGTTATCAATACAGAGACCTGTTCTTCCGTAGCTATGGAGCCTACCTATTTTGATAAGACACAGGATTATCCTACTTACTGTGATGACAACAAATACCTGTTAACCGCTCAGAACTGTTCCGCTACCATCGACGAGGACGGAAAGCTTGTTCTGGTAACAGAAGATATCCGTAATGGTAATGGCCGTGCAATCAAATCCAAGCTTTGGTCACCTAACCGTGTAGATAAGATCGCTGAGCCTGTTAATGCAATTTTCTGGATTATGAAGGATCCTACGATCCCTCCGATTGTTAAATTAAAGGGTGCTTCTCTTGCTTCCGTTATGGGTGCTACACTTGCTACAAAGAGAACCACAGCAGAGCGTCTTGCTCCTGGAGTAGATCCTAATGCATTAGTTGTTGAGCCTTATGCTAATCCATTCCGTACCTACCCGTTAGCAAATGACTATGAGAAGTTTAAGAAACTGGTAGCAGAGAAGAACGTAGATTGTTATATCATTAATACCGGTGATTTCATGGGTAAAAAGGTTAAACCGGCTGATACCTTAGGTATTATTGAAGCAGTTGTTGAAGGTAAAGCAAACTTCAAACAATGGGGACCTTTTGAAGATATCGAAATCTTTGAGTGGGAAGGCTTCGTTCCAGATCTGAACGATCCTGAGTACAAAGCTCAGCTGAAAGCAAGAATGAACGATAGAGTGAAATTCGTAGAATCCCGCAATGAATTCAAGGATGGTTACGATAAATTACCTGAGGACGCTTTAGCAGCATTAAAGAAAGTTGTTTCTGAGCTTGAATAATTATACCGAATAGATTATTAATAAATAAACTTTAGGGATTATGACTATTCGTCATAATCCCTAATTATTTTATCAGTAATTCTAGTTATGAATTATGCAGCAAGGGGCGGTTGTATAAATTATTAACAGTGATTATGACTTACCATAATACATTTTCAGAAGAACATATTGTTATTTCTGTATGGATAAGACGAACTAATATGTTCGTCTGAGACATACCGAAAAGACAATGTGTACTTCTGTTCTGTGTGTGAGGTAAGTCATAATCACTGTAAGTATATTATTCAACCGCCCCTTGAGAACATGATTAAGGTTTATTGAATTTCTGCTCCCGCAGGCATTGGCTTCTCCGGAACCATAAGAGACAGATTTCCATCTGCATCTTCAGCGCATAGAAGCATTCCTTCTGATAATATACCTGCTAAGGTTGCCGGCTTAAGATTAACAACAACCATAACCTTCTTACCCACCATTTCTTCCGGTGAATAGTGTGCTTTAATTCCGGATACGATTTGCTTCACCTGAGAACCTATTTTAACCTGAGAGCATAACAGCTTTTTCGATTTTTTAACCTCTTCACAAGCGATTATCTCTCCGATCTGAAATTGTAGCTTCGCAAAATCATCATAAGTGATCTCCGGCTTCGGCTCAATATCTATTACATCGTTATTCTGATCCGGCTGGCCTTCCTTCTCTTCTGTTCCTGCATTGTCCTGTATATTCTTAGATTCTTCCACCTTTTCCAATACCTCCTTGATATCAAGTCTTGCAAATAATATCTCCGGTGTCTGTGTTACAGTTGTTCCATCCGGATACAAACCATATTCCTTCAATTCCTCTGCAGTTCTGGTCTTAGCAGAAAGCTGGGATAATATCTTCGACGCTGTCTCAGGCATAAAGGGCTCGAGAAGACTTGCTCCAATGCATATGCTTTCTGTTAGATTATAGAGCACAGTTTCCAGACGCGCTTTTTTATCTTCCTCTTTGGCAAGAACCCAGGGCATGGTCTCATCAATATATTTATTACAGCGTTTGAACAAGGTAAAGATTTCACTAATTGCATCCGCAACGCGAAGCTTCTCCATCTTAGCAGCCACCTTCTTCGGTGTGTCCAGTGCCAGTGCTATTAACTCCTCGTCCACAGCCTCTTTTACCTTTCCGTTTCTGACTACTCCTCCAAAGTACTTATTGGACATGGATATGGTACGGTTCACCAGATTTCCTAAGGTGTTGGCCAGGTCAGAATTGATTCTTTCCACCATTAGCTCCCAAGAAATGATACCATCATTATCAAAAGGCATTTCATGCAGTACAAAATAACGTACAGCATCCACACCGAAAAACTTAACTAAATCGTCCGCATAGAGAACGTTTCCTTTTGATTTGCTCATCTTATCGCCTGCACTACCCTGTAAAAGCCAAGGATGACCAAATACCTGCTTTGGTAACGGAACGTTCAATGCCATAAGCATAATTGGCCAGTATATGGTGTGGAAACGAAGAATGTCCTTCCCAATTAAGTGCAAATCCGCCGGCCAGAATTTATGAAACTGCTCCGTGCTATTACCATCTGCATCATAACCAATACCTGTTATATAGTTACTGAGTGCATCAAGCCATACATACACTACATGACGATCATCAAAGTCTACGGGAATTCCCCACTTAAAGGAGGTTCTGGATACACAAAGATCCTGTAATCCCGGTAAAAGGAAATTGTTCATCATTTCATTTTTTCTTGACTCTGGTTGTATAAAATCTGGATGAGTGTTGATATGCTCAATCAAACGATCTGCATATTTGCTTAGCTTTAAGAAGTATGCCTCCTCCTTAGCTGGCTGAACCTCTCTACCGCAATCCGGGCATTTCCCATCCACCAGCTGAGATTGGGTGAAGAAGGATTCACAGGGTGTACAGTACATTCCCTCATACGTTCCTTTATAAATATCACCTTGATCATAGAGCTTTTTAAATATCTTTTGGATCTGCTTCTCATGATCTGGATCCGTTGTTCGAATAAACTTATCATAGGAGCAATTCATGAGATCCCAAATAGCCTTAATCTGACCAGCTACTCCGTCAACAAATTCTTTAGGCGTAATTCCTGCCTCAGCTGCCTTTTGTTCAATTTTCTGTCCGTGTTCATCGGTACCTGTCTGGAAGAATACCTCATAACCCTCCCATCTCTTATAGCGTGCAATACTGTCTGCCAGCACTATTTCATAGGTATTACCAATATGTGGTTTACCAGAAGTATACGCTATGGCTGTTGTAATGTAATAAGGTTTTTTACTCATCATACCAATCCTTTCTATATCATTCCTGCTTTCAATGTAAGAAATTTGTTTCACATTTTACTCATGAAATTAAAAAAGCAATAAAAAAACTCCCATCCTTAAATTACTTTAAAGACGAGAGAACCTCCCGTGGTACCACTTTAATTCGCCCTTACCTCGCGATAAGAGCCTCGTTCACTGCAATATACAGCTCAGCAACATAACGGATGCATCCGTCGCAGCCTAAGAAGATCCACTATTCTGATCACTTCCTCGGTGCGCAGCTCCAAGACCATCTTCAACAGCTTCTACATGTTTGCTTATAATGTAACAAACAGGAATCTCTTCCATTCCCCCTTCTCAGCCTAGCGGGGTTCTCTGTCAATTGCTCCACTGTCTACTCTTCTTTTCACAGCTTTTATCAATTATTATGACAAAGTATACCATGTGTTAATTTATTTGTCAAAGATATTTATTACCGTGTTATATTCCTTACACCATATGACAACGCTAAATTATAATTACTTTCATTATTTGAGCATCCTATCCGTTTTATACATCAAATAGAGGATTTCTTGATGTTCAGCCTAAATATTCCGTTTTCCAGTGTTGTTCTCTCTATCCATATGGTATAATTAATATATTCTGTGGTAACATTTTGATATACTAATAACTAAAATGATAAAACAGCCTGTTGATAAATCAGTAACAATATACCAGTTTGTATAGGAGTGTTTATGAAAAAGATAGCTATTAAACCAAACATACTAAACCGAAGTAACATGCTTCGCGTAAATATTCGCCGTCCCATTATATCGGTATTCGTTGCCTTAATCCCGCTTCTACTGGCTATTGTGGGACTAACTGCTTGTAAATCAAAGCCGGAGGAGCCACTTCCAATCGTTGTTGAAGAAAACACCTCGGATTCTGATAGTCCGCTTCAAGGCATGGTGGATAATATCACAGAGCCACTCCCTGAACCTGTCACCCCTGAGCCACTACCATCCTTACCACCGGCAGAGGAGGAGGTCATCGCTGAAGAGGTATTTTCTTTTATCGATCCCAGTGGTACGAATCTAGAGACACGTATTCGTCCTCCCAAGGGATATGTGAGAATTCCTTCCGACCAGAAGGAGTTAACCGGCTTTATAAGAAGCTATCCTTTGAAACCAGATGGCAGTGAGGTTCTTCTCTATGATGGTACGCCAAAGAGCAACCAACATGCTCATGTGGCTGTGTTTGATTTGGATACGGGTGACCGTGATCTTCAGCAGTGTGCGGACTCTATTCTTCGTGTATATGCAGAGTATTTCTGGTCCATCGGTGATTATGACCGAATTGCATTCCACCTTACCAATGGCTTTCTTATGGAATACACCAAATGGAGGGATGGAAATCGTATAGTGGTTGATGGCAATAATGTAAAGTGGAGTAAATCGAAATCCTATAATGATTCCTATGAAGAATTTGTGAGATACCTGATGTCTGTATTTACCTATGCGGGCACATTATCCCTGTCACAGGAGTGTAAGCCGATTGATATCTCAGAGCTCCGTCCCGGCGATATGTTCCTGCAGGGTGGCAGTCCGGGGCATTGTGTCCTTATTGTCGATATTGCAGAAGACAGTGATGGTAACCGTGCTTTCTTACTTGCCCAAAGCTATATGCCTGCACAGGAGTTTCATATATTAAAAAATCCTCAACATCCAGAGGATCCTTGGTACTATGTATCGGAAATCACCTATCCCTTCCAAACTCCTGCCTGGACATTTGATGAGGGTTCTTTGGTTAGATGGGGTGATTTCCCCTTAAATGGAGCTATGATAGATTCAATAGAATAATCAAATTAAATATAGAGCAAAATAAAATAAGGTTGGCCAAAAAGGTATGCTCTTATGAACATACGTTTTAGCGAACCTTACTTCTTATTTCTACCCTCTCGCTTCCCCAACTATAATCCTCTGGATAATACCTTCTCCAGTACTAGCCTTTTAAAGGGTACCAAAAATTAGTTAATATGTCAATACTTTTTCATGTTTTTCGTAAAGTTTCTGTCATAATGCATAAAACATCTGATATTATTTTCCATATCCTTTCGGATTCTTGCTTTGCCAACGGTAAGAATCCTCACACATCTTATGAATATCACGCTCAGCCTTCCAGCCCAATTCACGGAATGCTTTCGAAGGATCCGCATAGGATACTGCAATATCTCCCGGCCGTCTGGCTTCTATGGTATAGGGTAGCTTTTTACCGCATGCCAGTTCATAGTTATGAATAATCTCTAATACACTATACCCCACACCCGTTCCCAGATTATATATCTCCAGACCTGGATTCTGGCTAAGCTTTTCTATCGCTTTAATATGCCCCAGTGCTAAATCCACCACATGGATATAGTCTCTAATACCGGTACCATCAGGGGTATCATAATCATTACCATATACCTTAATATGATCCAGTTCTCCCATGGCTACCTTTGCAATATAAGGTACCAGATTATTCGGAATACCATTGGGGTCCTCTCCAATCTCACCGCTCTCATGAGCTCCAATCGGATTAAAATAGCGAAGAATGGCTATATTCCATGAGGAATCGGATCGATAAAGATCCTGTAGCATCTCTTCTATCATTAGTTTGGTTCTACCATAGGGATTAGTAACAGAAAGTGGTGTATAATCCTCAGTAATTGGTATCGTTTTCGCTTCTCCATATACCGTTGCAGAGGAGGAGAACACCAAATTCTTAACGTTACATTCCTGCATAACCTCCAATAGTGTTATCGTTCCTACCAGATTATTACGAAAATATTTTAACGGTATGGAACAGGATTCTCCCACAGCCTTTAATCCTGCAAAATGAATGACCGCTTTGATTTCTTCCTTGATAATAATATCACATAAAGTATCCTTTTCCTGAATATCAGCCTCATAGAAGCTGATTTTTTTACCAGATATCTTCTCTACTCTTCGAATAGACTCCATACTGGAATTACTGAAATTATCGATGGCGGCCACCTCATATCCCGCATTCAATAATTCAATTATAGTATGGCTGGCTATATACCCCGCTCCACCAGTAACTAACACCTTCATAATCAACACCTCTTCCTCTGTTGCGTTCCATATTACTGAAATTGTAACGTCATTTATTCTATTCTATATCAAAATACGTTGATTGAAAATAAGAAATTATGTCAAATGCAAAACATTTGCATTGATAATGGTGTTTTATGTTTTTACTGGCGAATCTGAACCACAAATGACATTCTATACTTGCGTAATTATGACAAATCATTTATTCTTGACATAGTGCAGATTATTATTGTGATACGCATGTATAAAAATGAAGGTGTGATGATAACGTAATGGATAAGCAGTTATTTCAACAAATCTGCGATGAAATCATCGGTCAGCGGCAGGAAACCAACGGGATTGGTACATTAAGTGAAAAAACCATTCACTCTGTATTAAAGCACTACTATTCTCCTGACCAAAGCTATCATGAAATAAAAGTCGGAGGGTTTGTTGCAGATATCTTTACAGGAAATGAGATTATCGAAATTCAGACCCGTAATTTTGATAAGCTTAGAAGAAAGCTTACTGCCTTTCTTGAGATATCTCCGGTAACAATTGTGTATCCTATCCCCAAGCATAAATGGTTACGATGGATTAATCCACAAACAGGTGAGATTAGTCCACCAAGAAAATCTCCAAAGACTGGTACACCGTACAGTATTTTTCCGGAATTGTATAAAATAAAAAACTATTTGGTCAATCCAAATCTGAGTCTGAGAATTGTATTGTTAAACCTGGAGGAATATCGATATCTGGACGGCTGGAGCCATGATAAAAAGAGGGGGTCCACTAGGTTCGACGGTATTCCCACGGAGCTGGTGGAAGAAGTTTCCATTATGTCTTTAGAGGATTACAAACTTCTTATTCCAGAACTACTGGAAGCAAAGTTTACAACCAGGGACTTTAAAAGGGCTTCCGGACTGCCTTTACACGCTTCACAAACCGCTCTGAATATTCTATATTTTGTTGGTGCCGTGGATCGCGTGGGTAAAAAGGGAAACGCCTATATCTACTCCCGGGTTTAACCAGATCAATCTATGATATAATTGATATATAAATCGAAAATTATAAGAAAAACGGAGGTAAAAGAATATGAGTGATGAAACAGTAAACAAAATAGAAAATGAAGAGGTAACTGATATCGGAATCAACCAGCAGGAGCTACCATCTGGCAATGAGGGTAGTAACGAAGCTGCCAGCGAAGCATCGGAAATGATTCCTTCAATGGATGACTTTAAGGATGAAATTGAGAATTCCTTTCGTAAAATTAAGGAAGGGGATATCTTAAAGGGTACGGTAATCGGTATCTCCGAGACGGAGGTTGTCCTAGATCTTGGTTATTATACCGAAGGCATAATTAAGCTTGAAGAAATTAGTAATGATCCCGCCTTTTCCATCAAAGCAGATGTTACCATGGGAGAAGAAATCTCTGCCATGGTCCTTACGGAGGATGATGGACAAGGCCATATCCTTCTCTCCAGAAAGCGCGCGGATGACGTACTTGCCTGGGAAAAGCTGACCGAAGCTATGGATAATAAGACTGTCTTCCGTGTAAAGGTATCACAAGCTGTTAACGCTGGCGTCGTTACCTATCTGTACGGCGTACGTGCCTTTATTCCAGCTTCCCAGCTGTCCTTAACCTATGTTGAAGATCTTAATTCGTGGGTTGGTAAAGAACTCGATGTTGTTGTTATCACTGCATCCGCTTTAGAAAAGAAATTGGTTTTATCCGGTAAAGAGGTAGAACGTGAGAATGAAATCAGAGAAAGAAAAAGTAAGATCTCTCGTCTGCAGGTAGGAATTGTTACAACTGGTACCGTTGAAAAGATCGCTCCCTACGGCGCATTTGTGAATATCGGAGAAGGCTTGACTGGTTTGGTTCATATCTCACAAATCTGCGGTAGAAGAATTAAATCTCCGAATGAGGTTATAAAAGAGGGCGAGACAGTTACTGTTAAAATTATCGATGTGAAAGATGGAAAAATAAGCTTAAGTATGAAGGCGGTAGAAGAAAAAGAAGACGTCATTGAAGATGTAGAGGAAACTCCTTCCACTTATTCTACGGGGGAAGAGGCTACCACCGGACTTGGTGCTCTTTTGAAAAACATTAAGCTATAAAATAGGTTATTGATTACCATTCATAATATGAATAAGATGACCCGGCAAATGGTTACGATAGATCGTAATATCAGAACCATTTACTGGGTCATTATTAAATTGATCGCTATATGCAAGCCATCATATATTTTTCATGATAATTGTTTCACTTTATTCCTATATTATTTAGTATATAGCTATTACATCTAACACATATAATACTAGAAATGCGATTCCTCCTAGTGACAGGATATTCAGAATAATCAGGAACCGAAGAAGAGCTTTTCCCTTATTCACCTTAGTAGTAAGCTTATCCAAGTTCGTTAGAATCTCTGCCTGCAGCTGATGATTATACTTCTCAGTATCTCCTTTTAGCTCTGATATTCTATTGGAAAGCTGGGTTAATACTTTATCATCATTAATCTCCTGCTTCTCAAGATAGCTTTTCATGCATTCATGAGCCTTTTCCAGTGAATCACGATACTGTGATAACATGTTTTCGTACATTGCGGTAGTTCGCGATGGCGTCGATTGATTATTCTTGCCTGCTACTTCTCTTCTAGCAGTTAATCCAAAAGGTAAATTCATAACATTTTCTCCTTTGTACTATGCACGTAATCCAAACAAAACTCTCTTCCTACCCGGCTTTTTTTGTTTGGTCTCTTTCTCCTTCTGTATCTCTTTTCTCTCATTTTCCTCTTCCACTATCGTTCCAAAGGATTCGGCTACGACGGTTTTATAACTCTGTGTAAGCTCTTCATGATACCCCTCAATACGATCCTTACTGTAGCTTTTGATTTCCTCGTTAATGCTTAGCATTTTCTGATCCAGATATGCCACAATATCAGAACATTCCTTCAATTCCTTTCTGATATGCTCCGGTGCATTTCCTTCAAATTTATAATAAATCTTATGCTCTAAGCTTGCCCAGAAATCCATCGCTATGGTTCGTATCTGAATTTCCACTTTGGTATCTATCGTTCGGTCTGATAAGAAAACCGGAACGGAAACAATCATATGATAGCTGGTATAACCATTTGGTTTCGGACACGTGATGTAGTCCTTTATCTTTAATACCTTAATATCATTCTGTTTGGTAATTAGATCTGCTATACGATAAATGTCAGAAGTGAAGGAGCATATAATTCTTATTCCTGCCACATCATTCACATATTTTACAATATTTTCTACTGTCAGTTCCTTCTCATTGTGTCGCAGCTTTTTCGCAATACTCTGCGGCGACTTGATTCTTGATGTAATATGTTCTATCGGATTATATTGGTGTGTAATTTTAAATTCATTATTTAATATTTCAAGCTTCGTATTAATCTCTTTTAATGCTGCATCATATAATAAAAGAGCCTTGCTCCATTCCTCTGCCTCATTATAAAAAATGGGGAGATCCATTGCATCACAACCTTTGTATTGTATAGTATGTCAAAAAAACAACTTTATATTGTTCATAATTTGTTCATTATTTATATTATAGCATAAAAATATGAATAATTCTTTAAGTTTTGTAATCTTAATGAAATTTTAACTTTTATAAAATTTTGAATAAAAAAGATTGACAATACAAGGAGTCTATGGATATAATAGTGGAAGACTATAACAGAAAGTGAGGTAAAACTATGAATTTAAGTATCGGCAATTATCAACATAACATATTGATTCATACGAATTTCTATGATATTACCTCACGGATTCGAAAAAATTAGTCTGTACTTTAATCCTTACCTGCCTGCTGCCAGTAGGATTTGGGATAAAGTTAGCAACTGAATTTTTTGATTATAATACCGCGGTATATCATACTGCGGTTTTTTTGTGTGTTTTAGACTTGACCCAATCTGAACAGTCATGGAAAAATTGTATGAAGTTTGCCGCTTCTTTGATCAGAACGATGGAAAGTATGCTTTACGAACTTTCTTTTGTCATGAATTATTAACACGGATTTCAACTTGAGGAGGATTGAAATGAGTGTTTGCCGCCGACAAACGGCAGAATGGAGGGAACAATGAAGATTAAACGCTATATTTTAAAATATTGGTACGCCTATCTTACTGCAATTCTATGCATTGTAATCGCGGTATCATTAGATATGATATATCCGCAGGTAACGAAACAGATCGTGGATAACGTCATCGTCGGAAGGGAGCTTTCCTTACTGCCGAGACTGCTTATTATGATCTTAATTATTGGTATCGGAAGGTGTATCTTTCAATACGTTAAGGAATATGTTTTTGATTTGGTAAGTGCCAGAATTACTATGAACATCCGTCGTGATTTATTCAAGCATATCCAGGGACTATCCCTTAGTTTTTTTGATAAAAACAATACAGGAGAGTTGATGTCCCGACTGAAGGATGATGTGGATCAGGTCTGGGCAGCACTCGGATACATTAGTATGTTAATTATTGAGGTTGCTATTCACACCGGTATTGCACTCTACTGCATGTTTTCACTAAGCCCGAGTTTAGCTGTATTTCCAACGATTGTCCTACCGATGATGGCAGGTTTAGCCATTCTGATGGAGAAAAAACTAGGTAAAATCTATGAGGCTATTAGTGAGGAAAATGCTAAACTGAATACGGTTGCACAGGAAAATCTGTCCGGTGTACGTACGGTAAAAGCCTTTGCCAGGGAGAAATTTGAGATCAAGAAATTTCTTTCCCATAACAAGCAATACTATGACCTTAATATGAAGCAGTCAAAGGTATTTATTAAAATCAACCCATATTTTCAATTTGTTACAAAGTTACTGCCTTTGATTGTAATTATGTATGGAGGTTACCAGGTTATCAATGATAAGATGTCACTGGGATCCTTAGTTGCCTTCACTGATTATTCCATGAATATCGTATGGCCTATGGAAATGCTCGGATGGCTATCCAATAGCTTTGCCTCCGCCATTGCTTCTACAAAACGTATTAATAAGATATATCAGGAGAAGCCTGAAATTACTGAAATTGAAAATCCGGTAATTCTTGATGAAGTAAAGGGTAGCATACGCTTTGATAAAGTATCCTTTTCCCTATCCGATAAAACCATTCTTTCCGATATCAGCTTCGACTTAGGAGCCGGTAAGACGATTGGAATTATGGGTGCAACAGGTACGGGAAAGAGCTCTATCATTAATCTATTACAGCGCTTTTATGATGCGACGGAGGGTGAGATTTTCGTAGATGGTGTGAATATCAAGGAATTAACCTTAAAACAGCTGCGTAAGAACATCTCTCTGGTAATGCAAGATGTATTCCTTTTCTCCGATACCATTAATGAGAATGTGAAAATGGGTAAGAAAAACCTGGTGAGCCAGGAGGATATTGTAAATGCTGCAGTAAGTGCTCAGGCGAAAGAGTTTATCGATCGTATGGATAACCAGTTTGAGACCGTTGTTGGAGAACGTGGTGTTGGTTTATCCGGTGGGCAGAAACAGAGAATTAGTATAGCAAGAGCATTGGCAAAGAAAACTCCGATCCTGGTGTTGGATGATTCCACTTCCGCTCTTGACATGGAAACTGAGCATATGATTCAAAAAGCCTTAACACAAATTGATGCAACAAAGATCATAATTGCTCACCGAATTTCTGCCGTTCGTAATGCGGATGAAATTATCATATTAGAGGACGGTAAAATTATGGAACGCGGCACCCATGAGACATTGCTGCAGAAGAAAGGTTATTATTATGATACTTATATGGCACAATATGGTGACTATCTCGAAGTTATGGGATCCTCCAATGCTGTGCCGAAGGAAAAGGAGGTGGCAGTATGTCAATAAATGCCGTCAGGGAAGACGAGTACCAAAAATCCGTCAGTAAGAAGAATACCTTGGTTCGGTTATTCTCCTATATGTTAGCTTATAAGCTTCCTATTCTGGCAGTTCTATTCATTATGCTGATTACGGTAGCAATCTCCATAGTGAATCCGCTCATCCTGGAACGGGCCGTAGACTTTCATATAGCGAACAAGGATATGAGAGGTTTATTCATTCTTGGAGCGTTTGCTGTTGGACTCAATATCATCTTTATTCTACTTGTTAAGCTACGTATGTATCTAATGGCAAAGATATCAAATGAAGTACTGCTTACGATAAGACAGGAATTATACACCCATATTCAGAAGCTTAGCTTTAGCTTCTTTGACAGTCGTCCGACTGGTAAGATACTTGCCAGAATCATCGGCGATGTAAATTCCTTAAAGGATGTTCTTTCGAACAGTGTTACTACATTAATACCTGATTTCGTTACAATCTGCGCTGTTGTAACTATTATGGTATTGAAAAACTGGAGATTGGCGATTGCATCATTAATCACTCTACCTGTAATGATATTTGGACTTTCGTTCATTCAGACCCGTTCTCATAAACGTTGGCAATTGCATCGTAAGAAGAGCTCTAATCTGAATGCCTTCATTCATGAGGATTTATCAGGTATGAGAATTGTTCAAAGCTTTACCGCCGAAGATGAGACAGAAGAGAACTTTGATTTTCTTCTAAAGGAACACCGTGATTCCTTTGTTAGCGCAGTTCGTCTTAATGATGCTTTTGGTTCTGTAATTGATTTCAGCTGGGGAGTCGGCTCCTTCTGTATGTATTTGGCAGCAATAACAATACTGGGAATAGGAAAAGAAAACGTAGGAACCTTAGTTGCTTTTGCCTACTTCTCCTCCATGTTCTGGCATCCGATTATGAACCTAAGTAACTTTTATAATCAGTTAATCACCAATATTTCCGGTGCAGAACGAATCTTTGATATCATGGATACCCAACCGGAAATCGCAGATTCTGATACAGTAACTGAGCTACCTGAGATACGCGGTGAGGTTCGCTTCGATCATGTATCCTTTGCCTACGATGAAGATACTAAGGTGTTGAATGATGTCAGCTTTCAGATTAAACCCGGAGAGACCATTGCATTGGTTGGTCCTACCGGAGCTGGTAAAACAACCATCGTAAATCTAATCAGTCGTTTTTATGACATACAGCAGGGTAATATCTATATCGACGGCTATAATATTAAGGAAGTATCCATTGAGAGCTTAAGAAAGCAAATGGGTATTATGACACAGGATAACTTCCTTTTCTCCGGTACCATAGCCGATAATATCCGCTACGGTAAACTGGACGCCACCGATGAAGAAATTATCGCTGCCGCGAAAGCAGTGAATGCCCACGACTTCATAATGAAGATGGAGAAGGGGTATGAAACAGAGCTGAAGGAACGTGGTGCCGGTCTTTCCATTGGACAGAGACAGCTTCTGGCATTTGCCAGAACCATGGTATCCATGCCTAAGATATTAATACTGGATGAAGCAACCTCCAGTATTGATACTCATACAGAACTTCTGGTACAGCAAGGGATTGAAGCACTTCTTAAGGGTCGGACCTCCTTTGTTATAGCGCACCGCTTATCCACTATCCGAAAGGCGGATCGCATCTTTGTTATTGATGACGGTCAAATCCTCGAACAGGGTAGTTCGGATGAATTAATCGCCAAAAAAGGTCTGTACTACAATCTGTATATGGCACAGTTTAAGAATATTGAAGCATAAAAATACGATATGGGGCTGTTGCATAATACATTTACAGGGAATATGACTTACCATAATGCACTGTCGGAAGAACAGATTGCTGTATTTTGTGTGAATCATGCGATTATTTATATTCGCATGAGACATACAAAATCATCAATATGTACTTCCTTCTGTGTGTGAGGTAAGTCATATTCCCTGCATGTATATTGTGCAACAACCCCATATCGTTTCTTTCACTCAATTATGACATTAATCCAAAGAAAACTCATACTCATCTCTAATTAAGTAAACCTGACTATTGAATGAAATGGTTTTTATCTTATGAACCGGCATATCTCCGGTAACACAAAGAGTATAAATCCCTGTCTCCTTATCATATTCCCAAGAACCTCCGGCTCCATCCCCATTCACAAACATTCCGTTAAAGTATGCAAACTCCATATTATCCTTTGGAAACTCAAATTTAAGAGAAAGTACTAAGTGTTCCTCATCTCCAAGGTAATCCTCATTTCCCTTTTTTACATCCAGTATATGCATCTTACAATGCTTATACTCAACCGTTTCCGGGAATTTAATCCTCTCCCCATTCTTTGATATGGAAAGCTTGATCTTCTTATTCTCATGTTCCAGTACTGTGATAATAGGTACATGCAGGGTTGCCTGTTTCTTCATCTCTTCCGTGACTGTAATACCGGACAGATCAAATTCCACACTTGTTCCATCCCCATTGACATCTTCGCTATAAACTACATCGTCTCCAATCCTGATATATGGCCGATTTGCATTCCTATCAGCAGAATACTCCTGATAGGAATATACCTGGTCAAAATCCGAAAAATTCATATTATAAAACTCAACTCTAAGACGATCCTCCGTCCAATTCGGTATCGCTGTTATCGATATATCATTATGCATTTGAGTTGGCCCAATCTCCTGTGCTGAGGAATAGGTCTCATAATCCTGTAATTGGAACTGGAATATAAGATCACCAAACTTCACCTGATAGTCCTCTGATAGATCCCAATCTGTCAATTCTACCTTGTAATAACTGCTACAGTGATAACTGGTGAAGGAACCTCCCATGCTGCCGGACTCCTGTATATATTCCTTCCCTCCAATGATAAGTGAGATCTTAGGACTTGTCATGTATCCGATTTCAATTTCTTTATATTCAAAATACTTCTCATATCCCTTTGCTTTTAGTATATCTATTGCAGCTTTTTCATTTTTTTCCTTTAAAGAATTGTCGAATAATTCCTCCTCCGTTACTCCTTTCAGATCAATCTGAAGTGATAACCATGCACCCTGCTCCGTAATATATACATTACTTAAAGTGGCCTTTATATCCTCATTCTCCAGTGACTGTGCCTTCCCTTTCATATAATAAAGGATATCGTTCTTTTCTTCCTCCACTATACCAACACCGGGGATAAATGCTAAGAGCTTATTCATAGCTGCCATAACCGAACCGGAATTCGCCACTATTACCATGATTATTAGCGCCGCAGCAGTAATAACGGTAAGAATATTCCTATTGCTCTTTGTCTGCCTGAGCTGTTTTTTCACATACGCATCATCAGGTTGTATCCCCTGCTCTCTGTTGAGCTTATCAAGCTGGTCCAGCCTTTTTGCAATGTCAGACATAACCTTTTCTCCCGGACCCTCATCCAATATAAATAACCGATATAATTCTTTATCAAAGGAACTATTCATACTGATAACCTTCTTTCTGTAACTGTTTTTTCAATCGCTCCCTGCCTCGAAACAATCTACTCTTTACGGTTCCAATTGGCATGTTACATATGTTGGAAATCTCTTCTAAGTCAAACTGGTTAAAGTAATAGAGCACTAATGGTATCCGATACTTATCCTCCAGTCTGGCCAACGCATTATGAAGAAAGGTTCCCTCTTCTTTTTTAAGCATCATATCTTCCGGATGATTTCCTCTGTCTTCTATATCCCAATTCTCTTCCTCCAATGCAAATTGAGGTGCAATACGATTTCTGCGGTGTTCCTTTCTGATATGGGATTTCCATAGGCTTATGGCAATGGCCAGAATAAATGCTTTGGGATTCTGATTCTCTGCTATTCTCTCTTTGATCTGATACGCTTTCACTATGGTATCCTGATAAAGATCATCTGCATGATCTCTTCTTCCTGCCGCTAAATGTAAGCAGAATCCATATATGTCCTTGCTATAATGTTCTGTCATTTTCTCAAAGGCATTTCGATCCATACTTCCCCCTTCGGATTAAGCTTCCTTATTCCTATGTGTCAATTCTACTTTATATATGATGTGGTTGAATTATTTCTCCATCTATCTATATATAGACGTATTATCCGTGATGGTTCCCATTAATCTGTCTTTTATGTATCATATGCCATGCAAAAAAACAAGAGGAGGGTCTGTATTTCGTTCCCTCCTCTAATCACTTTTATACATTACCACTCTCTACCAATAATAATATCTGATTGTCTGTATAAAATCAATTTATATCAATTCTCATCCTCTTCAGATGACCCACGACGGCTAAGCTTTCGATTAAGTGTGTCTGCAATCTTTGCATCCTTTTGAAAGATCAGGTACATTATTGCAAAATATATAATCGCTACAACAACTAGTAAATATAGAATCTCCGGGAAAAATCCTGTCTCTAGCCATTCGCATAAATAACCGCCTACAATAATAACTAAATTAACATAGACATAGTGAATAATTCTCCTTACCCACATCTGTTTTTTACCATACTCTCTGGGGGAATAGAATATAAGGTTTCCCAGAGCACATATTAATGATAAACCAGCTATCTGCCATAATATGTGATAGGTTAATACCGACTCGGGTGCAAATATTGTAATAAATATAGCAGCACTTATTAAGGATCCCGTGGTAATATAGACAAAGGTCTTACCGATATCTTTAATCCAATCCATTATACTCCCTCCCTCAGTCCAAGTTTCCTTTTAAGCTCGGGTACATACTGCCTTGAAATAATAACGGTTTCCCCATTAAAAAGCAACGCTTCAAAGCGTCCCGAGTAAGCCGGGCTAATACTCTTTATCTTCTTTACATTCAGTATGACAGATTTAGAAGCTCTAAAAAATTCTGTGTCCTTATAATCCTCTTCAATTTCATATAGCTTAAGCTTTGTTTCATACACGTCCTGCTTGCAGTATAAAAATACTTTATTATCCACACCTTCAAAGTAATAAATATTACTTGGATCAATCATCGTTATCTTTCCGTCCTTTATCCCTGCAAGCTTTTTCTTACTTAGCTTCATATCTGCAATAAATTTGAGTAATACATCATTCATCTCACTGCAGCGAATAATAATATGATCCTCTTCTCCAGGCTTTTTATCCTCAATTATTATCTTCATAGGAATCTCCTATCTGCTCATTACATTTCGCTTTCTTTGCAAAACCGCAGCTATCACTATGAAAATTATACCACTAATTATCAAGAATGCCAGCTTAAAATTATCGCCTACTACTTTGTCGCTCCAGGATATTGTAATACCCATATATTCCTTATAGCCCTCCAAGGCTTCCGAAGGCAATCCTGCAAAGGTGGTATTGATTATATCTGTGGTAAACGTTTCCCTCATAAAGGAGGATGCGTATAGCATGGGCATGCATTTTAATACAAGCTGTACCTTCTCCGGAAGCATTCCCATAGGAAGATAAATTGCAGACAGAAAACCTACTAAAGTACCTACGATTGTACTTAGCCCAGAAAAAGCACTCTGGGAGTGAACGAAGTTCGCCAGTAGAAAGACCATGGTGGATGAAGAGAACACAATAATAATAATTTTTAAGAAGATATCTCCAAATTGAGCAGCCGAGAATACCTCTCCACCTGTTATTCCGATATAGGCCTCTCCAATGACCACTGTCGCTATGCACATTATAATTCCCATAATAACCGCAGCTATCACATAAGCGATTACAAATATTCCTCGATTTATTGGAGATACATAAAAGCTTGAAAGTTTCTTATGGACTTCATCTTCCACCATAATACCTACCATAGCCAGAGTTATAGTTATTGAATTTACTACTACTATTCCAGCCAGGGTCCACATAATTACCAGCTGCTCCGCATTCGCTCGATCAAGCTCAGCATCCCTATTTCCACCATACTGGCCCAGTAAATCTACTACACCATCCGCATTCATCTTACCTAAGAATACTACCATTAATCCAATAATAATTAACATGGATAATAAAGAAAAGAATATATTGGAACGATCCCTGATATATACCAAGATGTTCCTTTTAATTAATCTGAGTAAAAGCATAATATCCTCCTTCTGATTTATAGCCTATCAGCTATAAACTCTTTCCTGTGATATTTAGAAATACATCGTCCATGGTTCCCTGAATTACCTCATATGATTTTAGATATTCTTTCACACGGTTTAAAATCTCAAGGCCATGTAAAGAATCCTGAATTATGACACGAATGTGATTCGTCCTTTTTTCGCTGGATATGTTCTGTTCATTAAGGACTTTCGCTAGTTCGTCAAAATCCTGTGGAACCAACTTTAGGATATCGTGTGCATACTTTTCCTTCAACTCAAATGGTGTACCATTGGCTACCAGTTTACCTGCTTCCATAATAGAGATATACTGCGCTTTCGCTGCCTCCTCCATATAATGAGTGGTTAAGAATACGGTCATCCCCACTTCCTTTTGCAGGGCTTCAATGCTGGACCATACACTTTGTCTGGTCTGCGGATCTAAACCAGTAGTAGGTTCATCCAAAAATAATAACTCTGGGCGGTTCATCAGGGCTCTGGCTATTTCACAGCGTCGTTTTTGCCCTCCTGACAGCTTATTAAACTGTCTTTTAAGTAAGTCCCCGATGCCCAAAACATCACAAACATAATCCAAGTTAGCCATGATTTCTTTATTGTTATTATGATAAAGACCTGCTCTGATCACCAGGTTTTCCTTTATGGTGAGTCGGTTATCCAATGTGTTATCCTGAAATACAACTCCGATTTTGCTGCGAATCTCACGGTCTTTCTTTCCCAGACGGTGTCCACATATTGTGACCTCTCCTTCCTGTCTGGGAAGTAAGGTACATAGCATATTGATTGTTGTAGATTTTCCAGCCCCGTTTACACCGAGGAAACCATATAGCTGACCTTTTTTTACCTTAAAGCTAATGTCATCCACCGCTTTTATATCTTTGAAATATCGCTTTAGATGATTAACCTGAATAATATCTTCCATAAAAACCTCCTTATACTCCTCTTCCTGTTTTGCTAGTTAGTTGATCAATTACTTATCCTATAACTCCGACTAATTTCATTATGATATTACCGGAGCTTTACTGATTGAAAGTGTATTATGATTTCTTTTGATATGCAATAGGATACAAAGTAAGATGCACTTTTTAATGGTAAGATGTTTATGTTAAAGGGTAAGTTACACAGTAATCAACAATAAACGGGCCTTTTATATCTCTCCAATCTATCCTAATTATGATACAATTTAAGTACGCTTTGTGAGCTTTTATTGTCATTACAAAAGGCGTGTCTACTCCGGTTATGAGCCGTAGCGACACGCCTGTATATAATAAATATTGAACATCACTAAAATCTTCTTTTGGGCAATGTAATGATAAAGCTGGAACCCTTTTTATACTGAGATCGAACTTTAATCTTCCCTGTATGGGCAAGAATAATTAATTTTGCCAGGGATAGCCCCAATCCGTGACCACTGATATTCTGATTTCTGACATTATCAGATCGATAGAAACGATCGAAGATATGATCCACATCGTTTCTGGTCATACCGATTCCGGTATCTTGAATTGTAATTACGCAATCCTCATTTATCTTTTGACACAGAATCGTTATTTCGTCTCCGTCTTTGGTATATTTTACTGCGTTATCAATAAATATACGAATTGCCTGTTTTATGGACTGCTTATCCCCATATACAATCACATCTTCCATAATCGGGGCATTAATGATCCGATTCGCAGCAACCAGTTTCGTCTCCTTTACCATGTCTTCGATTAGTAAACGCATGTTAAATCGCTTTTTCGTTAATTTCAAGGTTTTCTTATCATGGCGGGACAGAAATAGCAGCTTTTCAACCAAATCCTGCATTGACCGTGCTTCATTTTGTATTGCTTCAATCGATTCATGCAACACCTCTTCATTCGTAGTACCCCATCGGTTGAGAAGATTTGCATAGCCCTGAATCACTGCTATTGGGGTTCTTAATTCATGTGATGCATCCGACACAAACTGCTTTTGACTTTCATAGGAGGTCTCAATGCGATCCAGCATGGCATTAATTACGGTTGCTAAATCCTTTAGCTCATTCTTGGTTCCCTCGATATTTAGCCGCTCACTATGCAAATTGTTCACGGTTAATCGATTGGCTGTGGCAGACATAATACGGAGCGGTTCAAAGAGCCGGATATCACTGCGTATTCCCTTTCGAATAATAAGGCATACAATGCCAAGATATAAAAGAACCATCTTCCACAATAGAGAGAAAAAGTCTATATAGCTACGAGTTAAATCATATTGAAACTGAGCCAGATAAGTTACCCCCTGTAGGGTGAATTTCTCCTCAGAATCAATAATTAGGATATGTCCTCTATCTTTACGATTATAGTAGATTCTATTAAAAAAGGCTTTTTCTTCAGCCGGAAAATAGGAGATATCGTTATAAAGTTCCTCTCCCGTATCGGTATTGGTAATTCTCATAGAAAGCCCTAACATATAATATGGATTCACACATTTTGCACCATCCATATCCGTTATGGAGACTATGATATCCTGGGACATCTGATCGTATTTAGCCTTTTCCGATAGCATATATAATAGAAAGAAACCTGCCATAAATAAAATTCCATGGGTCAGTAATAGGCGTAGGTAGGCCATGGATATACGAAATGCCATGGAAAAACGAAAATTACTAAGAAACTCCTCTTTTTTCTTTCTGATCGGGAGTATAATTTTTTGTAATATCTTTCGTATAATATCTAACAAACGATTTCTCATTATGCTTATCAACGTTGAATATCTACGCTTTCCTCCCTCTATTCAATGTCCTAATCTTTAATGATATAGCCTACACCTCGAACAGTAGAGATTAATCTCACATTGTACTTTTCATCAATTTTTTGTCGTAAATAGCGGATATAAACATCGACAACGTTGGTATCGCCAAAATATTCATAATCCCATACATTGTTCAAAAGCTGTTCCCTTGTTAACGCAACGTTCTTATTCTTCATCAGATATTCCAGTAGCTCGTACTCTTTCTTCGTTAGTACCAGTTCATCCTCTCCATAAAAGGCACTATGACTTTTTAAATTCAAGGTGACCTGACCGATCTGAAGTATATCCCCTTTTGGTTCTGACATTTGCTTCTTTCTATTTAGAGCTACTCTAATTCTGGCAAGCAATTCTTCAATGGCAAATGGCTTTGTCATATAATCATCGGCTCCCATATCTAGTCCTGCAACCTTATCTGTCACATCATCTTTCGCCGTTAGCATTATAATCGGTACCTGAGATTCCAATCGAACTCTTCGACATACTTCAATTCCACTTAAGCCCGGAAGCATAATGTCTAATATAATCAGGTCGGGATTCTCTTTCAATGCCTTCTCCAACCCTATTCTTCCATCTCCTGCCAGTAAAACCTCATATCCTTCATGTTTTAATTCTAATTCCAAAAAGCGAGCAATCTTTAATTCGTCCTCTACAATTAAAATCTTTGCCACGGTTATATCCTCCCTACGTGATTTCCTAACGCCTTACTACTATGTATGTTCATTGTATCGGTTATTGAATTCATTTTCAATACTTGTAAGTTAATATCCATTAGATTATGCTACTTCCTTTACCTCTACATTCTTAATCAGCAAGTTCTGCAGAAAGCTTAGATCGTGTTCCGATAAGGGTAATTGCGTTTCTATTTGACGGTTTGGATTCATCTCCTGAAGTATAAGGACGCGTTTCTCCAGATTGATATTCTGAACGATATACTCCTTTGCATGATGATCCAACACATAAAACGTATCCTCCCTTTGAACATATATTAAGCCGGAAGGAATCAGTATCTTCCCAAAAAAGAGAAACATCGGTAACAATCCCAATAAGTTTGAATTCAAATAACATGCTCCATACAGGTAAATAACTACTGCAAATAGCAGGAACATCGGCTTGATAATAAGTAGCTGACTATTATACCGAACATTTTCATTGTTTCGATGAATATAATATAGCCGCTTAATCAACATGGATGAGGCATATCCGATCAACCAGTACATCATTAGAATAAAGATACTCCAAAGAAATATCTGCATCACATCTTCGATTTGATTCATTATCCCGATATAATTTATGATAGAAATAATAGTCCATACCGTAGTATTCAAAATTAAAAGTATTTTTGGTATTGTTCTCTTCATATGATTACCCCCTATATTCGAGGATTTCCTCTACTAATTTATACAAACAGTCCTGTAAATATGTTGTCTCCCCATGATAATCACAGACATATTTATACTGCCTAATTTACATAAACGTATATAAAGATTGAATACCTTCAGAAATTCCCATTTTTGTTACTATTAATTCAAAATAATATCATACGTCTCTCATGAAAACAACATTCTTACATCATTTCTCATGGAATTTTAATGTTTGGTTTGACTTATCTATGTGGTGGGGAAGAAGCGGCAGATTGGGTAAGCCGGAGGATGTAATATATCCGCCGCGGAGCCGTTTTCACTAAGTTGCACTACGTAGAGGTACATAAGGTTCTAAAGAACAGAACCTAAGTACCGACGTGTGCAAATACTCCGCTCTGGATATATTACATCCTCCGGCTTACCCAATCTGTCGCTTCTTCGTCGTTACATAAGTCTTTATAGAGCAGAGACTAAGTAACGACTTTAAATAGAAGATGTTCCAGTATATAAGATATTGATTACATAATACCGTCTTGACGCACGAAAAAAGACGCACGATGTTATTCATGCGTCTTTTCATATTTATATATTCTTATACTATACTATTATAAAACACTCTTTACGGCTTTTACTACATTCTCTGTGGTAAAGCCAAATTTCTTAAAGAGTACTCCGGCAGGTGCAGAAGCACCAAATCCCTTCATTGTAACAGTGGTTCCGTCTAATCCTACATACTTGCCCCATCCAAAGTCAGTAGCTGCTTCAACAGCAACTCTCGCTCTAACACTCTTTGGCATAACGCTTTCTTTATATTCATCTGATTGAGCCTCATATAAATCCATAGAAGGAATACTTACCACTCTTACATCAACGCCCTCTTTTGCAAGCTCTGCTTGTGCATTAATACCAAGCTCAACCTCGGATCCGCTTGCCATAATAATGGCATCCGGAACTGACTTCTTGGAATCAGAGATGATATAGCCACCCTTTAATGCTTCCTTAGAAGATCCAGCTAATTGAGGAAGATTCTGACGAGTTAATACTAATGCAGTAGGTGTCTTACGAGAGGTTACTGCATAATACCAAGCAGCTGCACATTCGGTTGCATCCGCCGGTCTGAATACAGTGAAATTCGGCATAGCGCGCAGCATAGCCAGCTGTTCAATGGGTTCATGAGTAGGACCATCTTCTCCAACACCGATACTGTCGTGGGTCAATACAAATGTTAATGGCAGACCCATTAATGCGGATAATCTTGCCATAGGCTTCACGTAATCACTGAACACAAAGAAGGTTGATACATAAGCTTTTAAACCACCATGCAGCATTAAACCATTACCCATTGCTGCCATAGCTAATTCTCTTACACCAAAGTGAAGATTACGGCCTGCATAATTATCCTTTGAAAAATCTCCCATGTCACTCATATAGGTCTTTGTAGATGGAGCTAAATCTGCTGCTCCACCAATTAAATTCGGAAGATAGTTCTTTAATTTATTAATAATCTGTCCGGAAAGATTTCTAGTTGCCTCCGGCTTGTCAGCAAATGCCCAGAAATCATCATTATTGATCAGATCATCTGCTACTGTATCATCATAATATTGATCCCATAATTTTCTCATCTCAGGATAAGCTTTAGAATAGTTTTCAAACATTTGATTCCATTCTGCTTCATCCTTAGCGAGCTCCTTCTTAATGGAATTCAAATTCTCATAAACTTCATCCGGAACATAGAACTCATCAAGGTTTGTCCATCCAAGCTTTTCTTTCAGAGCTCTGACATTATCTGCTCCAAGAGGCTCTCCATGGGCACTTGCCATACCTTCTCTAGGGCTTCCAAAACCAATCTTAGTCTTTACCGTAATCATAGTAGGTCTTGATTTATCAGCTTTTGCTGCTTCAATAGCTGCACCAATTTCAGCAAGATCATTACCGTCTTCTACTACAAGTGTCTGGAAACCAAAGGCTTCAAATCTTTTCTTAACATCCTCGGTGAAAGCAATATCCGTGCTTCCTTCGATGGAAATTTTATTACTATCATATAAAACAATTAATTTTCCAAGTCCAAGAGTACCTGCTAAAGACATTGCTTCAGAAGTGATGCCCTCCATCATACATCCGTCTCCACCAAGTACATAGGTATAATGATCAACAACCGGATAGCCTTCCTTATTGAACATTGCTGCCAAGTGAGCTTCGCCCATTGCCATACCTACTGCCATAGCCATACCTGCTCCTAAAGGACCGGTAGTTGCTTCTACACCAACCGTGTGTCCATATTCAGGATGTCCGGGAGTTAATGATCCGTCCTGGCGAAATGATGCTAAATCCTCCTTAGTCAGACCATATCCGAATAAATGTAATAAAGAGTATAACAACATGGAACCATGTCCACCCGATAAGATAAAACGGTCTCTGTTTTCCCATTTTGGATTCATCGGATTATGTTTCATGTGTTTTGCCCATAATTCATATGCCATAGCCGCAGCACCCAAAGGTAGACCGGGATGACCGGAATTGGCTTTTTGAACACCATCAGCAGATAATACTCTTATCGCATTTACTGACATTGTGTCGATATTGCTCATTGTTGTTCCTCCTTAAATATTAGATTATATAAGTATTTCATTACTCTCCAAATACTGCACGATAATCCTGCTGGAATTTCTCAATTCCTGCTGTAGTTAATGGATGCTTTGTGCATTGCTCGATTACACTGTAAGGTACGGTTGCAATATCAGCACCTGCTAATGCACATTCTGTAATATGAATAGGGTTACGTACACTTGCTGCAATGATCTGTGAATCAATATCATAAATGTTGAAAATTTCTGAAATGGTTCGAATCAAATCAGTACCAGTTGTTGAAACATCATCTAAACGCCCAACAAAAGGAGAAACATAAGTTGCACCCGCTCTTGCTGCTAATAAAGCTTGATTTGCGGTGAAAATTAAGGTTACGTTTGTCTTAATACCTTCCTGTGATAACACCTTTGTTGCCTTTAAGCCTTCTAATGTCATAGGAATTTTAACTACCATGTTAGGATGAATTTTAGCAATTTCTCTACCCTCTGCAATCATATCTTCTGCCTTTTCGGTAGTTGCTTTTACTTCACCACTGATTGGTCCATCTACTATGCTGGTAATTTCCTTAATTACCTCAACGAAATCTCTACCTTCCTTAGCAATCAAAGATGGATTCGTTGTTACACCACAAATAACTCCTAAATCATTTGCTTTTCTAATTTCTTCAACATTTGCTGTGTCAATAAAAAGTCTCATATCATTTCCTCCTATGGATAAACTGCACGATGATATTAAGTTGTATATACAACCCGTTCGTACAGTATGTACTAAATAACTGCTTTTCTACAGTTCGAATATACTATAAATATACTATATGTAAGGTTTTTACGCAATCGGCAAATTGTACATACATTATGAAGATTCCCTCATTTTTCTGTATACATAGTCGTATATTATAAGAGTAAATATTGCTTTTCGAACTGATCTACAGGCATCGGTTTTGCATAATAATATCCTTGGATGATATCACATCCCACTGTACACAAAAACTCTACCTGATCCCTTGTCTCTATGCATTCAGCAACAACCTGCATATGTAAGTCCTTTGCCATTGTTATTGTATTGCGAATTACAGTAAGGCCACGCTCCACCTCATCTGTAATACGGAATAATTCTCCATCCAGCTTTACAATATCCAGGGGTAAATCTTTCAATGAATTTAACGAAGAGTACCCTGCTCCAAAATCATCCATTGATACCATAAAGCCATATTGTCTTAATCGAATTACTGTGTTAATCAGTGTTTCTTTATTTTGAAGAAATGCACTTTCTGTCAATTCTAGTTCGATTAAATCATGGGGTATAACATAATTATCTACAATTTCATTAATTATATCAGCCAAATGTTCATTAGCAAAATGTAGCCTTGAAATATTAACCGATATGGGTAATGGTTTATAGCCTTTGTCCAGCCAATTACGAAGGATTCCACACACTTTATGAATCATATATAAATCGAGTTCTGTAATAAAACCATTTTTTTCAAAAACAGGTATAAATAACCCAGGAGATATTACTGAGCCATTACTGCTAAACCAGCGAACAAGTGCCTCTGCACCCGATATCGTCTCTTCCTGTAAAGCATACTTAGGTTGCAAATAAACCTGAAACTCTTCGTTTTTGAGAGCCTCATTCATTGATTTTTCAATTTCTTCTTCTTTTAAAAGTCTTCTTCTCGTAACATCATCAAAATATGAGATGATTTCTTCAGAATTACCTTTAATATTGTTTTTCGCAACTCCTGCAAATTCACCCATACGGTCAATAGAATAATCCAGACGTTCAGTTATATAATATACTCCAAAGTATATTTTTGCTGAGCTCATATATGGTCTTTGATGGATTCGATCATTCAGCTCGTGAATACGATCCTTAATCTCTTCTTCCTCCTGATATGCCATTAAAATATAAAACTGATCTGCTGCATATCTTGTAAATAGCTCACCCTGTCTTACCCATTTCTTAATAACTAAATAGATATCCTTTAATACTTCATCTCCCTTATGATAACCATAGGCATCGTTTATAATCTTAAAACGATTAACATCAAAATTAATCAATGCAAATTTTTTCTTCGTAAACTGCCTGCTGTTTAAAACTTTACTTACATTCATGCGAAATTTATACCAGTTATCACCGCCGGTTACAGGGTCTAAGTAAAGTACCTTTACGATCTTACGATTGGTTCTACTTTGTGTAATTATCATCAGTAAAAATAAAATACATAATATACCACTAACAATTACCCAAACCAGATTAGTTAATCTTAGGATGTTATTACTTAATGGATCCGTAACATCTTCCCAGCCGATTAGTACTGACCAGTCATTAATACCTAACGGTTTTTTATCCCAAATATATGGCTGATGTGCATTATTCCCTTTTAATATGAGTCCATCAGGGCTTTTTATGGATGACATATTATCATAGTCTTCAATAAAAAAGCCTTGGGCTATGATCTCATCATAGTTGAAGTCCTCAATCTTACTGTCATTCATATAAGATACTAATTTCTTATCCTTATTGATCAGATATACGAAACTATTATGTGTATATTCATTCTCAACTAATGCATGAGAATAAATCTGTGCTTTTATGCTGACAAATAAAACACCTTTTGATCTACCCTCTTCCATGATTGGAACTGCGTAATGATTCACGGGAACATTGTCGCTGGTATAAGATATTTCCTCGGATGAGTTGATCTTTCCATTTTTAGCACTGGTAAAGCACGCTTCCTGTGAAATATCAATCTCCTGACCAGCTATGTTGTACCCTTTGCCATCCAGCCCAACGATAGCAATGTCTACATACGTGCTGTTTTCTGAAAGAAGTGACAAAAGAATGGAGATATTTTCTTTATCAAGTTCACCTGCTTTTGCTATCAAATTAGCAGAATTCTGGATTGTCTGATAATTACTTTCTATGGTGTGCTTTATCATTTCTACAATATCATTGGATACAGTTTCATAACTATCTAATCTTGTCCTCATACTGTATTGTGATGTACGATTTAAATGATACAATCCTAGAACAAGTAGTAATAGTATGCTGAAAACAGCAAATATAATCAACGGAGCAATTCTGTTTTTTGGTAAAGTAAGCTTCATGTAGTTTCTCCTCGCAAGTAATTTATAATTTTCTCAGTAACGTACTTTATCATATTACCAGTAATCAGCGCATTCATATCTTCTATGTTGAATTATGCTTTAATCCATGTATACTAGTTAGATACCCCTATACTAACATATTGATTATATTGTTGTCAAAGTTTCTACGACCTGATTCAGCATATTTCTCTCTTCCATTTATGCTGTATCCTTATTCATTCGTATATCTTTCTCTCTATAATCTCTAATATCATACCTCCTTCCATCCTTTCTTTTTTTATTCATTTCGCATGATTTCCATACATTGTTATAAGTAGATAATTAATATATGAAGTATTTAATGCCTTTAGGGCATGGCTAACATATTATAATTGTTGAAATACTTCTCCCAGTCTCGTATTAATTAATAGGTCTGCCTCACCGTCGTAAGCAGTTTTATCTTTATTAATTAATACTAATTTATTACCCCTATAATATCGAATTAATCCTGCTGCAGGATATACACTGAGAGATGTGCCTCCAACTATTAATATTTCCGAATTACTGATTAACTCTAACGATCTATTTATCACCTGATCATCCAGGCCTTCTTCATATAATACAACATCTGGCTTTATGATCCCTCCACAATCGCAGTGAGGTATTCCTTGTTGTTGCTTTATATAATCCAAATTGAAAAAGCGCCCACATTTCATACAATAATTACGTAAAATAGAGCCGTGAAGTTCTAATACCTCAACATTTCCTGCCATTTGATGAAGACCATCAATATTTTGCGTGACGATTCCTTTTAGCTTTCCTTTTTCCTCTAACTCTCTTAGTTTTTTATGTGTGATATTAGGTTTCGCATCTGCATAAATCATCTTATCACGATAAAAATCATAGAACTCCTTTGTTCTCTCCATAAAAAAATGATGGCTTAATATCGTCTCAGGTGGAAATGCGTATTTCATATGATATAAACCATCCGTACTTCGAAAGTCCGGTATACCACTTTCAGTTGAAACTCCAGCTCCACCAAAGAAAACAATATTGCTGCTTTCTGAAATCCATTTTTTTAAAAGTGTAATCTTTTCAGGAATCATCCTAATCCCCCCGACTAATGATATGAAACTATATCATTCATAATTGCAATATTCCATCTGATTTATGCATATCTAATTTATTACACTTTGTATATTAACTATACTAATACGTTAGAATATGATTGTCAATGAAAATAAGTATAAAAAAAAGACCTCTATGAGGTCTAATGAGACATCCGGGATTCGAACCCGGGACACCATGATTAAAAGTCATGTGCTCTACCGACTGAGCTAATATCCCATTGCTTTTCAAAGCAAAATGCCCAGAGCCGGAATTGAACCAGCGACACGAGGATTTTCAGTCCTCTGCTCTACCAACTGAGCTATCTGGGCAAGGTCAACTTCGTGTGCCTTGGAAGGAGTCGTTACTCTCTTCTATGGTAACGAAAGCTATTCGGTTTGTAAAAAATACAAATTGCGGGGATAGGATTTGAACCTATGACCTTCGGGTTATGAGCCCGACGAGCTTCCAGACTGCTCCACCCCGCGGCATTATTTTTTGTCCGCTTAAAGATCTTACCTCTGCAAACATGATTGGCCTAAAGCCAAGTGGATGGGGAAGGATTCGAACCTTCGAAAGCGTCGCTAACAGATTTACAGTCTGCCCCCTTTGGCCTCTCGGGAACCCATCCAAATATATCAACTTTATTCAGTTGAAAGCCGATGATCGGACTCGAACCGATAACCTGCTGATTACAAGTCAGCTGCTCTGCCAATTGAGCCACATCGGCATATTAAGTTATTCAATGCAGAGCTACGTGCTCCGCCCGACTGCTCTTCCTATAAAATTTATAAATAAATTTTATCTAAAATTGAGCCACATCGGCATAACAAAACAAAAATTAGATTTCAATGGGACCTATAGGGCTCGAACCTATGACCCTCTGCTTGTAAGGCAGATGCTCTCCCAGCTGAGCTAAGATCCCTTGGGATTATTATGTGCGAAGTGTTTCATTTCATGCTATGTAAATATTGTATGAAACATTCTATAATCCAATCTATCAAAATTTAAATTTGATAACGACCCAGAAGGGACTCGAACCCTCGACCTCCGCCGTGACAGGGCGGCGCTCTAACCAACTGAGCCACTAGGCCTTATTGATACTACACAAGAAAATGTACATCCAAGAGCTTCGTCTTGCGACTCCGCTCTTCCACCATATACCCTTTTTTAGGTTAAGCCCTCGACCTATTAGTAACAATCAGCTACATGCGTTACCGCACTTCCACCTTTGTCCTATCCACCTTGTCGTCTTCAAGGGGTCTTACTAGCTTGTGCTATGGGATATCTTATCTTGAGGGGGGCTTCACGCTTAGATGCCTTCAGCGTTTATCCCTTCCAAACTTGGCTACTCGGCCGTGCCATTGGTATGACAACCGATGCACCAGTGGTTCGTCCAACCCGGTCCTCTCGTACTAAGGTCAGCTCCTCTCAAATATCCTGCGCCCACGCCGGATAGGGACCGAACTGTCTCACGACGTTCTGAACCCAGCTCGCGTACCGCTTTAATGGGCGAACAGCCCAACCCTTGGGACCTACTACAGCCCCAGGATGCGATGAGCCGACATCGAGGTGCCAAACCACTCCGTCGATGTGAACTCTTGGGAGTGATAAGCCTGTTATCCCCAGGGTAGCTTTTATCCGTTGAGCGATGGCAATCCCACTTTATACCACCGGATCACTAAGTCCTACTTTCGTACCTGCTCCACCCGTCGGTGTCACAGTCAAGCTCCCTTCTGCCTTTGCACTCTTCGAATGGTTTCCAACCATTCTGAGGGAACCTTTGAGCGCCTCCGATACCCTTTCGGAGGCGACCGCCCCAGTCAAACTCCCCGCCTGACATTGTCCACCAGCCGGTTCACGGCTGCATGTTAGAAACCCAGTAACACAAGGGTGGTATCCCAACAGCGGCTCCTCTACGACCGGAGTCATAGATTCTTAGCCTCCCACCTATCCTGTGCATGCATTACCGAGTCCCAGTATCAAGCTAGAGTAAAGCTCCATGGGGTCTTTCCGTCCTGGCGCGGGTAACCAGCATCTTCACTGGTATTTCAATTTCACCGGGTGCATTGTTGAGACAGTGCCCAAATCATTACGCCTTTCGTGCGGGTCAGAACTTACCTGACAAGGAATTTCGCTACCTTAGGACCGTTATAGTTACGGCCGCCGTTTACTGGGGCTTAAGTTCAACGCTTCGCAAGGAACTAAAGTTCCTGCTAACGTCTCCCCTTAACCTTCCAGCACCGGGCAGGCGTCAGCCCATATACTTCACCTTACGGTTTTGCATAGACCTGTGTTTTTGCTAAACAGTTGCTTGGGCCATTTCTCTGCGGCCTGCTTTCGCAGGCGCCCCTTCTCCCGAAGTTACGGGGCCATTTTGCCGAGTTCCTTAACAATGCTTCTCCCGTCGGCCTTAGGATTCTCTCCTCATCTACCTGTGTCGGTTTACGGTACGGGCTTATGCAGAACAATAGCGGATTTTCTTGACGGCTTGGGTTCGGAAGCTTCGCTACTTTTGGTTCGCTCCTCATCACACTTCAGCATCATCCGGGGGATTTGCCTCCCTGACTCGCCTTTGTGCTTGAACCGGTTTTTCCTTTCCCGGCTCTTCCTACCCTTCCGTGTCCCCACAGTTCTGTCTGCATAAGGTACAGGAATTTCAACCTGTTGTCCATCGACTACGCTTCTCAGCCTCGCCTTAGGTCCCGACTTACCCGGGGCAGATCAGCTTTACCCCGGAAACCTTGGATATTCGGCCTAGAAGATTCTCACTTCTATCTCGCTACTCATTCCGGCATTCTCTCTTCTTAAATCTCCACTGCTCCTTCCGGTACAGCTTCGTCGTTTTAAGAATGCTCCTCTACCAATTGATTTCTCAATTCCACAGCTTCGGTGTCGTGTTTTAGCCCCGGACATTTTCGGCGCAGGATCTCTCGACTAGTGAGCTATTACGCACTCTTTGAATGTATGGCTGCTTCTAAGCCAACATCCTAGTTGTCTCTGAAATCCCACATCCTTTTCCACTTAACACTCACTTTGGGACCTTAGCTGGTGGTCTGGGCTCTTTCCCTTTTGACTACCCAACTTATCTCGTGTAGTCTGACTCCCGATCATTATTTATACGGCATTCGGAGTTTGATATGCTTCGGTAAGCTTTGACGCCCCCTAGGCAATTCAGTGCTCTACCTCCGTTAAACTAAATCGAGGCTAGCCCTAAAGCTATTTCGAGGAGAACCAGCTATCTCCGGGTTCGATTGGAATTTCTCCCCTATCCACACCTCATCACCACCCTTTTCAACGGATGTGTGTTCGGTCCTCCACCACCTTTTACGGCGGCTTCAACCTGGACATGGATAGATCACCCGGTTTCGGGTCTACTCTTACAGACTTGACGTGCTCTTAACACTTGGTTTCCCTTCGGCTCCAGACTTTCAGTCCTTAACCTTGCCTGCAAAAGTAACTCGCCGGACCGTTCTACAAAAAGTACGCGGTTGATGGCTATCTGCTTGCCTATTCACAGGAGCGATTATGTGTGGTAGGATGCGAATTGCAAGGAAACTCACGCAAGCGTAGTAGCCTACGCTGAGTAAGTTGACGCAGCAATTCACATTCTAACATATATAAGCGTTCCTATAGATAGGTAAGCAGATAGACACACCTTCCACAGCTTGTAAACACAGGGTTTCAGGTTCTCTTTCACTCCCCTCCCGGGGTTCTTTTCACCTTTCCTTCACAGTACTATGCTCTATCGGTCACTAAGTAGTATTTAGCCTTGGGGGGTGGTCCCCCCGACTTCCCGCAAGGTTTCTCGTGTCTCGCGGTACTCCGGATCCCACTCGCTGTCTTCTGATTTCGCGTACGAGGCTTTCACTCTCTCTGGCCGGCTTTCCCAAAACCGTTCTGCTATCATCTACGGAACTTTAGTTCCTTACTCACGTTATTGTGGTCCATTACCCCACGGTATTACTACCGTGGTTTAGGCTCTTTCCCTTTCGCTCGCCGCTACTTAGGAAATCGATGTTTCTTTCTCTTCCTCCGGGTACTTAGATGTTTCAGTTCCCCGGGTTCCCTCTGTATACCTATGGATTCAGTATACAGTAACTGAGGTTTTCTCAGCTAGGTTTCCCCATTCAGAAATCTACGGCTCAATGGATATTTGCTCCTCCCCGTAGCTTATCGCAGCTTATCACGTCTTTCTTCGGCTCTTAGTGCCAAGGCATCCACCCTGCGCTCTTATTAGCTTAACCTAAATTTTGATTGCGCTAACGAAAACAAGGAAGTGCTCGTCGAAAGTTTACTTTCGTAAGAGCAATGAGTTGTTTTTGGTTGCATAAGCAAAGTGCGCTTATCGAGAAAAGCGAAGCTTTTCTTAAGAGAAGTTTACTTCTCTTTATAACCGTGCTTGGCGCAATCAAAATTTCCTCTTAGAAATCCTTTATCTTTGTCTTTACAATCTCATCTCATACCGCCTAGCGTAGCGGTACGGTGATTTTCATCACTTAGGTGTATTACAGTTTCGTTCCATGATGACCGCGCCCTTTCCTTCTGTTTCCATTCGGAAAAGTATCATCACTTCACTGGATGTCTTGATTATAATAAGAACAATGTTTATCATTCTTATCTAATCTTACAA